>DASRZR010000107.1:0-3608 GCA_035686185.1 Spirochaetia bacterium
GCGCGCATCAGCGGGCCCCAGGTCGGGTTCCCCTGTTCCCCGGAGGCACGGGCGAGCGGGGCGATGACGGCGTCCAGCTCCTGGCTCTCCTGGCTCACGCCCCGGATGGCCTGCTCCAGCTCCTCCGGGCGTGTTCCCACGGCGGGGCCGTACCCGTGCTGCAGCCGCTGGCGCGCCAGGCGCAGACCGGCCAGCCGCTCGTCCAGCTCCACCTTCCGATGCATCAGGTCCTTGAGCTGGGCATCCGCCTCGCGCGCCTTCTCCGCGGCGGCCACCTCGGATTCCATCTCCCGCAGGATCAGGCCCGTGCGCCAGCGAAGCATTTCCTTGCTCACGTGCACGTCTCCGAACAGGTGGTCTCCCAGGTAGAGGATCTCCGAGCCGGACAGGCCCAGGGAGGACTCCACAAGCGGAGCGTCTCCCCCCACGTACACGTGGCCCGTTTCCAGCGGTCCCCGGTGGGGCCGCAGCAGTCCCTGGTCCTCGTCGGTCATGAGGTAGGAGGCCTGGCGATGAGAAAAGAACCCCGGCTTCCGTGCCTCCACGATCACGAGGTCGAACAGCTCGCGCCAGCGCGGGGAGCCCGGCAGGTGCCGGTCCAGGATGTAGCTCATCATGGCGCGCGTGTAGGTCCAGTCCGAGTTCGTGATGAGCAGGAGGCGCTTGCCGGCCATCTTCTGGTCCAGCAGCGTGAGCGGCAGCTCGGGATCCGGCTCCACGAAGCGGTCCGGGTCTGCCATGATCTGGGCCTTCAGCTCGCTCAGGTTGTGCGCCTCGTCCAGCGCGGACAGCAGGATGCGGTTGAGGTCCCGGTAGCCCAGCGTCTCCGGGAGCTTCCCAGCGTCCAGCAGGTCCACGAGCTGGGCAAACAGGTTCGCGTGTGAGAGGGAGAACAGCGTGTTCATGAACTCCCAGCGCGGATCGGCGAGGTCGACGAAGGTGCTGGAGTAGGCGGAGCGCTGTTCGTCGAACGAGAGCGGGCGCGTGCCGTGGAAAGCGCGGATGACGTATCCGAACCGGGTAGCCTTTACCAGGTTGCCCAGCTCCAGGTCGAACGCCAGGCCCTGGATGACGCCCGCCGGGTCGAAGGTGAGGCCCTTCACCGGCCAGCGCCGGCGCTCCAGCGGGCCCAGGGCGCGCTCGAAGGCGGCGCGCTCCCACTCCGCCGTGCGGTAGTGGACCAGCGTGTAGTCCATGTCGTAGCCCACGGCCTTGATGGCCCGCATGTTCAGCGTGCGGTTGCACCACACCCGGCGTTCGGGGGGCACTCCGCTGACGGGCGGCACCGCCTCCGCGGGCGCGCGATTTCTGGAATGCGCTGACATCGTGTGCTCCTACATCTCGGCGTCCAGCGGCCCCGTCAGCTCCCCGGGGGAGGAACGAGTGGCGCCGCGCCGCGCGGTTCATCTGCCGAAGGTCGGCCCCGTGAGCCCCAGCATACCGCTGTTCGAAGCGGAGGTCAGCCCAGCGTCCGCTTCATTTCCTCGAACTGCTCCTTCGAGATCTCCCCGTTGGCGTACCGCCGCTCCAGGATCTCCCGGGCGGACTCGCGCCCGCCGGTCCCGCCCCGGCGGCTGATCCCTCTCACGAGGTACACGACAGCGGCCACGACGGCCCCCAGCACCGCGAGCCGGAATCCCGCGCCCAGCAGGAAGAACGGAAAAACGCCACGCCCCCAGCCCCAACCCCAATGCCACACGACAGCCTCCTTCTTTCTTTCCCGCTTCAAGATACTGAACACCGGCGTGTCCGCTGCCTGTCCCCTGCCGCCTCCCCCGTCACTTGACCCTCCACCGGCCCGGCGGCTACACCGAATGCATGGCACTTCGTATCCGCGAGTTCACGATGGCCGACTACGATGCCGCGTATGCCCTGTGGAAGAAGACGGACGGCATCGGCCTCAGCCAGGCAGACGAGCGGGGCAACATCCAGGGGTTCCTCGCCCACAATCCCGGGATGAGCTTCGTGGCCGAGGACGGCGCGGCGCTGGTGGGCGCCGTGCTCGGCGGGACCGATTCCCGCCGGGGATACCTGCACCACCTGGCGGTGGACACCTCCCGGCGGCGGGCCGGCATCGGGCGCCGGCTCGTTCAGCGCTGCCTGGACGCGATGGCCGACCGGGGCCTGCGAAAGTGCCACATCTTCGTCATCGCGGACAACGCGGAAGGCCGCGAGTTCTGGAAACGCGTCGGCTGGGAGGAGCGCACCACGCTCCTCATCATGTCTCACGACGTGGGCCGATGAGCCCGGAAGAGCTCGTCCATACTCTCACGCCGCTCGGGATCCCCCACGAGGTGCGGCAGTCCGGCGCGGACGGCGCCCTCCTCGTGCTGCCGGATTACGGCCGGGTGCTCGGCCTGTGGCCGCACCTGCGAGCGGAGAACGCGCTATGGGCGAACCCGGAGTTCGTTGCCTCCCTGCAGGTCGGCGTGAAGGACGACGCGTGGAGCAATCCCGGCGGAGACTGGGTGTGGCTGGCGCCGGCCGAGGAGTTCCTGCCGGATGGCGTGGTCTCCCCCGCCGTGGACCCGGGCCGGTTCACACTCAGCGCCGATCGCGGAACGTTGTGTCTTTCCAACCGCGGAGAGGTCCTGGCGCGGCGGTCGGAGACCGCGGTGCGCTTCCGCCTGACGCGCCGGCTGCGGCCGCTGTTCGAGCCGGATATCGACGAGGTCTGCGGACCCACCTGGCTTCGGCGCGCCGGCTGGGAAGAGGAGATGGATCTGCAGGTGGAAGGCCGCTGCCCGGTGGCGGTGCAGCTATGGAGCATCACCCAGGCGCCGCCGGGCTCGGAGGTGCGGACCGGCAGCCGAAGCGTCGCCTGCGTGGAGGAGGGGGACTCCGACCGGGCGCGCCTGCTCGTGAAGACCGCGGACGCCGGCTCCGCGACCGCCGGCCCCCCGGTGATTCCGGCGGGCCGCTCCGCACCCGTGGAGCTTCGGTTCCTGTCCCCACCGCCCGGCCCGTCCGCCCGCGGCCGCCTGAGATGGAAGACAACCACGCTCGCCTTTTCCGGACGCAGCCCGGAAATCCGTCAAATCGCGGAGCGCATGGTATATTCGGAGTAGGAGCCGGGCGTTCCATGTCCACCTCCGACCACGACGCCAACAACATCAAGGACAACCTGATCCGCCAGGGCGTTCCCGCCGACGAGATCCAGAAGGTCTACCGGACGCTCAAGGGGCGGGGGTATGGCGAGGAAGAGGCGCGCGCCCGGTCCCGGGAGGCGCTGCAGCGGCTGAAGCAGGTCAAGGACCTGGAGGAGCGACGCCGAAACGCGCAGGCAGCGCGCTCCCGGGCCCGTTCCGAGTCACCGGCCGCTTCCGCGAAGGCGCGCCGCGCGATGGACCGTCTTCCGGTGGTTCCGCCGTGGCTTCGAAGGCGCGTCAATCGATACGCGTACTCGAACGGCTTTCTCATCTCGCGGTTTCCCCAGCTCGTGGATGATTTTCTCACCTACTTCGACTCCACCCGGCCGGACTTCGTCAGCCGCCCCCTGCTCGCGCTGCTGGCGGACGAGCAGGGATTCCGCGGGCGCAACCCGCACCACCTCAGCCTTATCGATTCGCTGGACGCCCTGCGGGAGAGCGCGTCGCGCCTCCTGGGTC
>DASRZR010000108.1:0-3815 GCA_035686185.1 Spirochaetia bacterium
CGCGGCCTGTTCGAGAGGTCGGTCGGCCAGGGAACGTTCGTGAAGCGCACCCCCTCTCCCGCGGGCCCGCGCCGGGTCTCCACCGGCACACTCGGCTACGTGGTGTGCAAGGAAAAATCGGCCCGGCGGCCCATCGCATCAGAAGCCTTCTATTTCGACGTGTTCCTGGGCCTGGAGGAAGAGTCTTCCCGATCCGGCCGGCACACGCTGTTCAGCTATCTGGACGACTACGATCCGGAGGAAATCGAGACCTTCCGGGGCCTGCTCGGAAAGGTGGACGGGGTCATCATCCAGGAGGCGGCAAACCCGCTGCTGCTGGAGACCGCCCGGACCAGCGGCATCCCGACCGTTCTCATGGCGCCCACCGCGCGTGAAGAAGGCCTGGACCTTGTCACCATGGACCTTGCTGCGGGCGTGAAGAAGGCGGTGCGCTACCTGCGCAGCCTCGGGCACCGGCATATCGGGATCGTGAACGGGCCGCTGCGCCGTGAATCCGCGAAGGAACGGTTCCTGGCATGGAAAGAGGCCATGGCGGAGACCGGCGCGGCCGTGGAGGAGCGCCTGGTGGACAGCGTGCAAGAGTGGAGCGCGGAAGCCGGCTCCGCCGCCATGCGGCGGATCCTGGAGCGCGGCGAGGTGAGCGCGGTGTTCTGCGCCAACGACCTGCTCGCCGTGGGAGCCCTGTCCGCCCTCGCGGAGGCGGGGCGCCGCGTGCCGGAAGACGTGAGCGTGGTGGGCTTCGATGACACGGAGCTTGCCCGACACTGCGCCCCGCCGCTTACCACGATGAGGATCCATTCGCGGGACATGGCCCGTTCGGCCGCACGTCGCCTTCTGGAGCGCGTGGACAACGCGGGCCTCCCCGCGGTGAGGATCGAGTTCCCTATTGACCTGGTGACCAGGAAATCGTGCCGGGAGGTGACGGGGCAGCAACAGTGAGACAGGGCCGGCGCCCGAGGGGCGCCGGAAGAACAGCCGCGACGCCGGAGTCCGCCGCTACGCCGACAGCCGGCGCCGCAAGCCGTTGGGTACGTTCTGAACATACGCGATCAGCGGGAGAACGTACAGGCCACAGGCGGCCGGGCCTCGCCCCCCGGGTGACGGACACCGGCTACGCAAAGGAGACGACCTTATGAAAACCAGGAAGATCCTCCTGGCACTGGCCGTGTTCTCCCTCCTCGCGGTGGCGGGGGCCACCGCCCAGAAGACGGAGATCACCTACATGGCGTGGTACAACACCACGCAGTCCGAGGCGGCTGACATCCAGGCCACCCTGGACAAGTTCAACTCGTCCCAGGACAAGATCCACGTCACGCTGATCACCGTCAGCCGCGCGGACTACGAGGCAAAGCTGAACACGATGGCCGCGGGCAAGCAGCTGCCGGACACCTGCATGATGGCCGAGCCCATGACCATCCGCTACGCGCAGGCCGGGCTCCTGGCCGACGAGAGCGACATGTACAAGCCCGACGAGGCGCCGCTGAAGTCCCTCGCCTTCACGTACAACGGCAAGACCGTGGGCTACAGCTGCGCGGACGAGGTGCTCGTCCTGTACTACAACAAGAAGACGTTCGACGACGCGAAGGTGGCCTATCCCCCGGCCAGCGCGGACAAGGCCTGGACCTGGCAGCAGTTCATCGACGCGGCGAAGAAGCTCACGAAGGACGCCAACGGCAAGACGCCGAATGACGCCGGCTTCGACGCGAAGAACATCGTCACCTACGGCGCGGACTTCAACCGCCTGTCCTGGATGTGGCCGGTGCTCGCCGTGTCCAACGGCGGCGGCATCATGAGCCCGGACGGCAAGCAGTTGCTGCTCGGAAAGCCCGAGACCATCGACGCGCTGCAGGCCATTGCCGACCTGTACCTGAAGGACCACGTGGCCCCGTCCGTCGGGGACAAGGGCAACATGCCCAGCCTCGACGTGTCCCTGCTCACCGGCAAGGTCGCCATGGCCACCTCCGGGCAGTGGGAGATCGGCGTGTCCCTGAAGAACTCCCTGAAGGACGGCCTGGTGTACGGCGTGGGCGTCCTGCCGCGCATGAAGAAGGCCGTCACGTACAACACGGGCGGACCGTTCGTCACCTTCGCCAGCTCGAAGAATCTCGCCGCGGCAAAGACGTTCGTGAAGTGGATGAGCGACGAGTCCAACGGCTGGGGCCTGATCACGGGCGGCATCTGGATGCCCGTGTCGGCCAAGTGGTACGCGAACGAGGCGACCATGCGCAAGTGGGCGGACAACGACGTGCACCCGGCGTTCGCCGAGTACAAGACCGCCGTCATCGACTACGCCATGAAGAACGCGGTCCAGGTCCCCTGGTACTACTTCCCCAGCTACGACAAGCTCAACGACCTGATCGACTCCGGCATGGCCGCCGTGTGGAACGGAAAGCAGACGGCCCGGGAGTACATCACCTCCATCATGCCGCAGGTGCAGAAGCTCTTCGACGAGAACAAGCCCCGGTAGGCGTGTGCATCCGAGTGAGCCCTCCCGCCGCGCGGGGGGGCCCGCTCCCATCCCGGCGCGGTCACCGCCGCGCGCCGCCCGGGCCGGAGGATCCGGCCGCGAGCGATAGAGGACATGCGTATGATGTCAAACCGTAACCGCAGGAACAGCCTGACGGCCTACCTGTTCCTTGCCCCGGCCATCCTCGGCCTGCTGGCCCTGACCATCGTCCCGATCCTGGGCGTGGTGGGGATCAGCCTGACGAAGTGGACGGGACTGCAGCCGCCCACGTGGATCGGGGCCGGCAACTACGCGGAGATCGCCACGGGCGGGGACTTCTACTTCGCCCACGCCATTGCCGCCACGCTGTACTTCGCGCTGGGCGCCGTGGTGAGCGGCATCGTGTACGCCTTCCTGGTGGCCATGATGTTGAACCAGAAGGTCCCCGCCCGCGGCTTCTGGCGGTCGGTGTTCTTCCTGCCCTACGTGGTGCCGGCCATCGGCACGTGCATCGTGTGGTCGTGGCTGTATGAGTCGAACTTCGGCGTCCTGAACTACCTGTTGCACCTCGTGGGCATCTCCAAGGTCCCGTGGCTTCAGGACGAGCGCTTCATCATACCGTCCCTGATCATCATGACCGTGTGGGGAGCCGGCAGCACGATCGTGATCTTCCTCGCCGGCATCCAGAACGTGCCGCGCTCCTACCTGGAGGCGGTGGAGATCGACGGGGGAAACGCCTGGCACAAGTTCCGCCACGTCACGTTCCCCCTGATGACGCCCATCATCTTCTTCAACTTCCTCATGAGCATGATCGCCAACCTGCAGATCTTCGTGCCGGCCTACTCTCTCACGCAGGGGGGGCCGAGTGACCGCTCCCTGTTCATGGTCTACCTCATCTACCGGGAAGGCTTCATGCGCAACAACTTCGGTCACGCCAGCGCGCTCTCTCTCATCTTCTTCCTGTTCATCGCGGCGCTCACGGCGGTGATCTTCTCCACCTCCCGCAGGTGGATCTACTACGAGGGAGGCTGACGCCATGACCCGCACCCGTTCCACGAACATCGTCGTCACGGCGGCCATCACGCTGCTGGGGCTCGCCGTGCTGTTCCCGTTCTACTGGATGCTCCGGTCCTCGGTGATGTCCAACATCGAGATCTACAGGTACCCGCCGCTGTTCTGGCCGGGGACCTGGAGGCTGGAAAACTACCCGGTGACGCTGAAGACATTCCCGTTCCTTCGCTACATCCTCAATACGCTCACCATCGCGGTGCCCGCCATCGCGGGAACGCTGCTCACCTCCACCATTGCCGCCTACGCGTTCGCCCGCCTGCAGTTCCCGCTGAAGCGGATGTGGTTCACGCTCGTCATC
>DASRZR010000109.1:0-9051 GCA_035686185.1 Spirochaetia bacterium
GACGTACAAGGATGCCACCGGCTCTTCGTACACGCTGAACGTCACCCGCATGTCCCAGGTAGACCTGGCAACCCTGGCGGTGACGGGCACCGTGGTGCCCACACCGCTGCTGTCCCCTTCCTTCCGGCCGCTCACCACCGCCTACACGCTGGCCGCGGTAAACTCGGAGGGCACCATCACGTTCGCGGCCACCGCCGCGTCCGGGTCCGCCACCGTCAGCTACAGCCCGGCGGCCACCCTCAACGTGGCGTCCCTGGCGGTGAGCGGGTCCGCAACCGTGACGATCACCGTGACGGTGCCCGGTGGCGCCTCCCGAGCCTACACGGTGGCGGTGACACGCTCCCCCATCGGTTTCGCCCTGGACACGACCTGGGGTACCGCGGGACGGCTGGGGCCGGACATCAATGGCACGACCAAGCTGTACAACCCATCGGCCCTTGCTACCGGCGGCGGGCGCGTCTACATCCACGACAACCGCAACTTCCGGATCCAGGACGTCACCCCTTCCGGGAATACCAACCCGTGGACCTGGAATCAGCGCTGGGGCAGCAACGGCAGCGGGTCCGGCCAGTTCAACGACACGCGCGGCGGCGGGCTCGTGTACTACGCCGGCTACCTCTACGACCAGAACGGCGGCCGGATCCAGAAGTTCGCCGCCTCGAACGGCGCCTTTGTGACGTCGTTCGGTTCCGTGTCCTCCGAGTCCCCGCTCGCCTTTGATCCGTCCGGCAACCTCTACTGCGCGGACACCTACAACAACAGGGTGCTCAAGTTCGACACCAGCGGAAACCAGATCCTGGCATGGAATACGAACGCAAACGCCAACGCCATTGCCGCCGACGCCGCCCACGTGTACGTCGGGGAAAACAACCAGGTCGAGGTATTCTCCCCTACCGGGACGCTGCAGACAACGTGGATCAACTCGAAGGGCATTCCCCGGGCCATGACGATTGACGTAACCAACGCCACGGTCTACATCGCGTGGTGGAGCGAAATCGACGCGCAGGCGGCGGGGACCGGGAGCTGGAGCCCCGTGGTGCTGACCGGGGGCACGTTCAACAGCATCTCCGGCATCGCGATTGTCGGGACGAACTTCTACGTGCTTTCGGGCGCGGACTACCGCTGCTACCAATACACTATCAACACCACTACGCACGCGCTTTCGCTGGCCGGCAGCGATGGGGCGGACCTGACGACCTTCCCGGGAATGAAATCGCCCGCGCGGGTGTCCCTGAACGGTTCCTACGTGTACGTGGCGGACTCGGGGAACAACCGTGTCCTCAAGCTCAGCGCAGCCTCCGGCTCCCTGGCAGGCACCCTGACAAGCAGCCTGTACCCGCAGGGCCTGGCCATCGATTCCGCCAACAGCCTGATTTACGTGGCGGAAACCAGCGCCAGCCGGGTGGCAGAATACAACCTGGGGAGCCTGGCCTATGTCTCTTCGCTCACGGGAATGGGGAACGTCTGCGGCGTCGCCGTGGACGCGAGCGGCAAGGTCTACGTGGCGGATTACAACGCCGGCACCGTGTCGATGTACAACTCGTCCTGGGTCCAGCAGGGGTCCAGCATTACCGGCTTCAACCATCCAAGGGGCGTGACCGTGGACACCGCCCAGAACGTGTACGTGGCGGACTGCGACAATCATTGCATCAAGAAGTACTCCCCCAACATGGCGTCCCTGCTCCAGGTGATAGACGGCAAAGGCCACTCGATCCTGGACGTGTCCGTCGGCCCGAGTGGCATCTTCGCCGCCACGGGCGACTACCAGATGCTTCAGTACGATGCCAACGGCGCCTACGTCACAGGCTTTCCGGCATCCGGTAGCTTCGGCATCTCCGGCGCGGCGCAGAACATCTCGGGGGTCGCGCAGGATGCCGCCGGCAAGCTGTATTTCACCGACTCGAATGACTGCTCCGTGAAGCGGTATACGCCGCAGTAGGCGGACGGGAGGGAATGAAATGAATGCCAGACCGTACATCCGGGCCGTCATCGCGGTGGCGGCAGTCGCGCTCCTCTCCTCCGGCTGTGATTTCCTGAAGAACGGCGGGGGGGACACGTCCCTCCCGTTCGAGTTCAGCAAGCTGACGCTCCTGACTCAGGGCAGCGGTTCCATCACGGCGCAGCCCGCTCCGCTTTCCGACGGCACCTACCCGAAGGGAACGAACGTGCAGCTCAAGGCAGCGAGCAGCCTGAGAAACGGCCTGTGGAAGTTCATCATGGCCATCATGTTCGCCAACACGGGCGCCGTGGACGGGCTGAGCGTCTCCCTGTTCTCGAACTGGACGGGAGACCTCAGCGGCGCGGCGAATCCCGCCACGATCCAGGTCAACAAGGACAGCACCGTCTCCGCGGTGTTTGCCCGGCAGGGAGTGCAGAGCGTCACCGCGCCATTGGGCGGATCGAGCTTCAATGGGCCCCCGGTGTATTTCGGGATCAGCTACTACCCGGATGGCCGCGCCATGCAGGCAGACCTCTACAGCAACACAAGCCACACCCCCGCCGCGCTGTATGCCTCGGCCACCTACACGTACAACTCCGCCGGACAGTGCACGGTGGTCTATACACGGGACCCGTCACTGAACCCGCTGTACACGACCTACTACACGTATACCGCTTCCGGACTGATCGCCACGATATCCGTTACGGGAACGAACAGCATGGGCATCGCGTATTCCTATGATGCTCTTGGCCGGGTGGACACGGTGACAATGACCATGAGCTCGTGGACCCAGCTCATGCAGTGCTCGTACGATGACAACGGCTTTCTCCGGCAGCTCGACGTAACCCAGAATGGGACCTACTACACGTATCTGTGCACCAACGATGCAAACGGCAACGTCACGGAGATGGACGAGTACAATCAGAGTGGGGTTGCGCAGCCGTCCAGCAACGTGTACGCCACGTATGACACCAACGGCCTGATGAGCACGCTGGTCATGAATGGCATCACGTGCAGCCTGGCCTGGACGCCGCTGTAGGGGACCGCGGCTTTCCCTATCTCCCCTGCAGCCACTCCTTCAGTATCTGCCCGTGATCGAAGGCGAACGTCATGCCTTCGATCCCGGACAGCGGCACCACGCGCGCGGCCGCCGCGTCGTCTCCGGCCTTCGGCTCGCCTTCCGCGCGCGCCGTGAACACCGTTGTGATGGTGTGAAACCGGGGATCGCGCCGCGGGTCCGAATAGGTGTGGAACTGCTTCAGGTCCCGCAGCTCCAGGCCGGTTTCTTCCCGCGCCTCGCGGCGGACGGCCTCTTCCAGGCTTTCCCCGTAGTCCACGAATCCTCCGGGAAGGGCGAAGCCCAGCGGCGGGTTGCGCCGCTCTATCAGCACGACGCCGGCCGCGGTCTGGATCAGCGCGTCCACCGTCACGAACGGTCCCCACACGAGGACGTCCAGGAAGTGGCGCAGGTACCCGTGGACGGTGCGCTCGAAGGAGCGGAACGCCTTCTCCTCCGCGCAGCACAGGAGGATCCTGCGCAGCGCGGTGTCCCCCGTGCGCGCCACCCGGATGGCTTCCTGTACGAGAATCCTGGCCACCTGCACCGGCGAGGCACCGGCGGAAATCCCGGCCGCCGGCAGCGCCACGGACTCGATATGACGGACCGCCGCTTCCATCAGCCCCGCCGCGCACACGGAGCGCAGCCGCCGCTCGTCCGGCGGCGAGCCGTCCGGCGTGGCCGCCTCCTGTTCGCTCACCAGCAGCTCCGCCCCGGATGATTCCACCGGGCCCCGGAGCGCCACGATCTGAACTCCCCGAACAATCATGCGGTAATCCTAACCGCAACGGGCAGGACGGTGAAAGGCTCTCCCCCTACCGACGGTAGGCGCGCAGCACCTTCTTCACCGCGGAGATGCACACGTCCACGTGCCCCCGCTCCCAGGTAGGGGGCAGACCCAGCATCAGTGTGCGCCGCCGCAGCGCCTCCGCGTTGGGGCACCGGGCGGACGGACGGTCCTGGAAGACGGGCTCATCGTAGGATTCGGGCCAGGCGCTGCCGGCATCCGGCAGCCCCTCGGCCAGCACGGCGGCGCGGATCTCCTCCGGGGGCGCGGCAAGGTGCTCGATGTCGAGCTGCAGCGGATACTTCCACCAGGCGTTGCGCCTCTCCGTGGTGTTCAGCGGCAGCGCGCGCACGCCGGCAAGCTGGGAGAAGGCGTGGTCGTAGGACTTCGCGAAGCCGGCCCGGCGCGCGAGGTTCCACGAGTCCAGCCGGGCCAGCTCCCCGAGCCCGACGGAGGCCTGGATCTCCGTGAGGCGGTAGTTGTACCCGGCCCTCACGTGGGCCGCCGGCCCGCTTGCGTCCTGCTCGCGGCCGTAGTCCCGAAGGGACCGGCAGGCGCGCGCCACGTCGGGAACGGCGGTGACCACCATGCCGCCCTCCCCCGCCGTGCAGACGTGCTTTCCCTGTGAGAAACTGAAGCAGCCCGCATCGCCAAGCGTCCCCGCCTTCCTTCCGTTCAACTCGCCCCCCGCGCACTGCGCGCAGTCCTCGATGACCGCGAGCCCGTGGGAGGCCGCCACGCGGCGTATGCGGTCCATGTCCGCCACGATTCCATAGAGGTGCACGACGATGACGGCACGGGCCCTGGCCGTCACGCGCTCCTCCAGGCTCCTCGGGTCCAGCGTCTGGTCGTCACTCACGTCGCAGAACACCGGGAGAGCGCCGGCGTGCACCACCGCCAGGGACGTGGAGATGAACGTGTGGGAGGGGACCAGCACCTCGTCACCCGGCCCGATGCCCAGCGCCACCAGCGCCAGGTGCAGCGCGGCCGTGCCGCTGGAACAGGCCACCGCGTGGGCGGCGCCGGCCCACTGTGCCCAGCGATCCTCGAACTCGGCGCACCGGGTCCCGGACCAGGAAGCGACCCGGCCGCTGCGAAGGGGCTCCAGCGCCTCCGCGAGCGAGCGTTCGGAAAACTGCGGCCACGGCGGGAACGGCTCCACGGCCGTGCGGGGGCCGCCATGCAGGGCGAGCTCTTCGCGCATCGGTCTCACCCCTGTAAACGGCGAAGGCCGACACAAGGTCGGCCTTCGAGAGATGGATCAGCCCAGGGCCGATCTCCACCACACGTAATGGGTCGTTTGAAGCTCGTTCTCTGTCGGCATGGGGTAGTACAGCAAGCCCTTGGCGTCCCCGATGAAGAAGCCGTGCCGGACCATGCGGTAGGGGAACTCGCTGGGCGCGGCGCGGTCCACCGTCTTCGTGCTCTTGCTGGCATCCGCCTTCAGCTCCCGGATGCAGGACCGCAGGTGCTCGACGTTCGGGTACGGAAGGTCACGGACGCTGCCGGTGTCCGGGTTCTCCGCCAGGTCCCCGAGGCTGAGCTGCGCAAAGAAGATCTTGGGAACGTGGATGCTGCGCTTCGGGTCCGTCATGAACGCGGCAAAATCCTTGGGGCTCAGCCGGCTCACCACGCGCGGAGCCACCGGGCAGATCTCCTGGTACATCCGGTAACTGTGGGGGAACGCGGGCAGGTCCCGGGACGGCGGGATCTCCAGCACCCGGCCGTCACGGGTGGCCAGGTACAGGTTGCCGATGGCGGAGAGCGGCACGTGCTCCAGCACGCGGTAGACGGACAGGTACACCGAGTGCTTGGGCTGGCCGTCAGGATGCGGAACACAGCGGCTGTCGATCTCGGACATCGGGAAGTAGTCGCTGGAGAAGCTCCGGTCCACGGCGAAGAACTGCGCCTGTCCGCGCGACTTCTTCTCCGTGCCCACGGCGTAGTAGGTGCCGAAGTCGATCGGTGTCAGCATGGATGCAATCAGCGCTTCGGGAATGGTCGACAGATACAGGTGTACAGCCATATGCACCTCCCGGCCCATAATACAACCACCACCGGCCGAAAGCAACGATATTCCCGATGACACGCGCGCCGGCACGCGCCCGGCCGGGCGCGCCTCTAGCTGAACTTGTCGAAAAACACGCGCTCGGCGGCCAGGCCTTTCTGTCTCATCGCGCTCACGGATGCCTCGATGAGCCCCGGGCCTCCGCAGAGGTAGGCCTCGTGCTCCTGCAGCCCCGGGAGGAGACGGGAGAGCACCGACGGCAGCCCGCCCTTCTCTCCCTCCCAGCGATCCTCCGGCAGGGGACGGGACAGCACGGGAGTGAACCCCAGGCCCGGGAGCCGCGACTGGAGAGCCCGGAAGTCTTGCGCATACACGAGGTCAGCCGCGGTACGCGCGGAGAAGAAGAACCACGCCGGCCGCCCGCCGCGTTCCGCAAGGTCGGTGAGCATGGACCGTATCGGGGCGATGCCGGATCCGCCGGCCACGAGCACGAGAGGCCGCTGGCCTTCCCGTATGTAGAAGGAACCGAAGGGCCCGTTCAGCGTGACCGCCTGGCCCACGGCAAGCCGTTCAAATACGTAGGACGTGCAGGCGCCTCCCGGGACCCTGGCGAACAACAGCGTGAGCCGACCGGCGGAGGACGGCGGGGACGCCATCGAGTAGGCGCGGTAGACCGGTTGCGGGTCGTCCTCGGTCCCGGGCCGGATGAACTGCACGTACTGGCCGGCTCGGAAGGTCATCCGGGCCGGCTCCTGCAGATCGATTTCGACCTCCCGCATGTCCGGCGCCAGGTCCCGGATGCGGCTCACCGTGCCCCGGAACTGGCGGGCATCCAGGTAGCCACGCGGAAGCTCGACGTGGATGTCCATGGTCACGCGGACCTGGCAGGCCAGGTGCACGCCGCGCGCCATCTCCTCCGCGGAAAGGACCGAGCGCTCCTCCGGCACATGCTCGATCCGCGGGGACACCACGCGCACGCGGCACTGGCCGCAGCTTGCCCGGCCGCCGCAGGCGGAGGGAATGAACAGCCGGTGGCGCATGGCGGTGAACAGCAGCGGCCTGCCCTCCTCCGCGTCCAGCACCCGTTCACCGTCGTTGACGATCACGCGCACATCGCAATATTGACCCCGACGCCCCTGCCCGGCTACCCTTTGCGCTCGTGGGCCACACCGCGGTTTCCGCCGAGCTTCTGAACGTCCTCCTGGTGCCGATGGTGCTGATCTGGGTGTTGCACCTGTACCAGCGCAAGTTCCGGGACACCGGGGCCCGCAAGCGCTCCGCCACCCAGTGGCTCACGTTCCTCGTCATCGGCCTCTGGGCGGTCGCGTGGCTGTTCCGGCAGTTCGGCGTGCCCGATGAATGGCTCCTGGCGGCGGCCGCCGTGGCCGCGGGCGTCCTCGTGTGGCGGCGGCGGGTGTTGCTGCCGTTTTCCCGGCGCTGCGCGCAGTGCGGGAAAACGGTGCCCGTCGTTTCCATGATGTGCCTGGATTCCAATACCTGCGAGGCCTGTGGGCCTCCTACAACGGAAGGAGAGACATCCGCATGAAGAACCGCAAGCTTTCGATGCCGTACTGGTGCGTAGCCAACCCGGTGGGAGACCCGTTCGGCGGGCACATCATGGACCGCATCAGCTCCGTGGAAACCACGGACCTCCTGTGCAAGGCGCGGGAAGAGAAGCTGATCGACTTCACCTCGGCGCACGATGACGACCTGGTGGAATGGGACCCGCACCACCTGGAGGACGACCAGGACCCGTCCAGCCCCGCCTCCAAGACGCTGAAGACGATCAAGGAGAAGCTGGGCGCGGCGGAGCTGCCGTTCACGATGGTCACGTGCAGCCTTCACGGCAACCCGCTGTTCAGAAACGGCGGCCTCACGAACCCCAACCCGGAGATCCGCATGCTGGCGGCGCGAAAGGTCATGCGCACCATCCGCATCGGCAACTACCTCGGCGCCCGCTACCTGACCTACTGGGTGGCCCGTGATGGCTTTGAGTGCCAGTTCTCCGTGCCCTGGGAGAGGAACTTCGGTTACCTCATCGAGGGGCTGAACCTCGCGGAGCGCTACGCAAAGGAGCTGAACGGCACCGTGCGCAACGGGAGCATCGAGCCGAAGCCGAACGAGCCGCGCGGGGAGATGTACGTGCCGACGACGGGGCACGCGCTCGGTCTCATCGCCATGCTGAGTGACCCGTCCTTCTGGGGCGTGAACCCCGAGGTGCTCCAGCACGAAGGCATGACCGGTCTCACGGCGGAGGTGGCCGTGGCCATGGCCGTGCACGCCAAGAAGCTGTTCTTCCTCCACGTCGGCAACCAGAAGCCGGGCCAGTTCGACAATGACCTGCCCATGCTCGTAGGCATGGACGGCGTGAAGAGCATGATCGCCGTGCTGTGGCTGCTGGACCGCATGGACTGGCCGGGGTACATCGAGTACGACAACCACATCCTGCGCACGGACTGCGCGCCGGGCAAGGAGAACAGCACGCGCATCCGCATGGACTTCATCCGCCAGAACGTGGAGAACTACCGCATGGCGGAGAAGAAAGCCCACGAGATGGGCGCCGACCCCGAGCTGAACAAGATGATGGCCGCGCTGTGGGACAAGGAGCCCGGCATGGCGAAGATCCTCGCCAAGGGCGACCCGGCCGAGATCCTCGCTTCCAAGCCGGACTACGACAAGGTGAACAACACCGGCCTGCAGATCGCACGGCTGGACCAGCTCGCCACGAAACGCCTGCTGGGAATGTAGACTGCTGGACGGGGCCGCGCCCGCGGCCCCGCTCTCTCATGGGACCACTGCTCACCATCCTCACGATCCTGTTCGCCGTGGGCGCGGGGATTTTCCTTTCCCGGATCCCCGCCCTGCGGGCGCTTTCCACCGGTCGCGCATTCTCCGCGATGCGCATGACCCTGCTGTGCGCCATGGTGGCCGCCATGGGCTTCCGCATCGGCCGGACCGACGAGGTCCTGCGCGGCGCCGGCACGGTGGGGCTCGCCTCCGCGGTGTTTGCCGGGGCCACGATTGCCGGCACGCTGCTCGTGCTGGCGGGAATCTTCTCGCTGCGCCGGCATCGTGGCGATGACAGGGGCCCCGCTGCCCCACCGGCGGCCGCGGGTCCGACGGGGATCGCCGCCGCGCTGATCGACCCGCTGCTGCTCCTGGGCATGCTGGGCTCAGGGTTCCTGGTCGGCTGGCTCGCTCCGCTGTTCCCCGGAGCCACGGGCGCCCAGCTCGTTACGGGACTCCTGTACTGCCTGCTG
>DASRZR010000110.1:0-8289 GCA_035686185.1 Spirochaetia bacterium
CCCCAGCAAGACGCCAACC
This sequence comes from Spirochaetia bacterium, assembly GCA_035686185.1. GTDB lineage: Bacteria > Spirochaetota > Spirochaetia > SZUA-6 > Fen-1364 > Fen-1364. The sequence continues at coordinate 20 of DASRZR010000110.1, forward strand.
GCCCCTCGGGGAAGATCGAGACTGACGTCGTCCAGGACCAGGCGACGGGTGTCCCCCCCGGGAAACCGGAACGAGAGCTGGTCAATGGCAAGCAGTGACGTGCCGGAGGTGCTCATGCGCCCTGGAAGTCCTTGCGGGACTATAGGGCGGCTGTCTTGAGGTTGGTCAAGGCCATGGGGCCTGGGCGGCCTCTTTCAGGGGGCCTTCCCCTCGGTGCCGCGCCCGGCCTTGAGACGCCGGGCAGCGGCGCGCAGCCTCAGCACCCAGTAGAGAAACCACGAGAGGGACAGCAAGAGCGGAATGCCGAAGATCAGCACCCGGGCCGCGGTGGTGCTCATGGTAGCCGGCTCCCGTTGCGCATCCGCTCACCTTCCCGCGGCCGCTACAGCTTCAGTGTGACGCCGAGCCCGGCGAACCACCACCCGCCCCAGCCGAACGCGTCCACGTACCCCTCTTCCCCGGTCAATCCGATGGAGTTGGAGAACCACCAGGTAGCCCCGGCGAGCTGTGCAATGCCGAGTCCTGACCCTCCTCCGCTCCAAGCCTCCAGGACAAGCCCCGGTCCAAGCCCGAAAAAGCCCTCAAACCGCAGGTTCTTTCCGAAATCGAAACCCAGGTTCAGGGTCGCAAGCCCTGCTGCCGCGATCCCGATGCCGGCCGAATCGAATCCGAGCGAGCCCTGCGCGGTGACGCCCCAGGAAAGCGGCACCGGCCCGAGCTCGAACTGCGATACGGTGTACTCAGCCCCGGCGTTCACTCCCCACCCCCACCAGCCCCAACCGCCGGTGACCGTCAGGTCCAGGGCGCCCGGCCCGTTGGAGGAGACGAGATACGGGACGCTGGAGCTTCTCTTCTCCGCGGCGAACGCCCCGACGGAAGCAAGAATGAGGACCACGGCCGCGCAGCCGATCAGTTTCCTGCTCAAACAAGTGCTCCTTTCCTCTGCACCGGAAAATAGTATGGCTCTCGAATTCCACCGTCAACAAAGACACCGGTCAGTAGGTGCGGTGGAGCAGCCGGCCGGTGACCTCCCGCAGCACCTCGCGGGCAGGAAGGGCCGGCAGGCTGTCCACGGCAGCAAGGGCGCGACGTGTGTACACGCCCGCGGCGCCGCGCGCCGCCGTGATGCCGGGCCCTTCCCGCACGAGACGGGCAGCCTTCACGGCCGCGCGATGTCCGTGCCGTCCTCCGAGGGCGGCATGCAGACGCCGATCCCCGGACCGCAAGGCAAGCACCACGGGCAGGGTATAGATGCCCTGCGCCAGGTCGCTGCCGGCGGGCTTGCCGGTCTGGGCGCCGTCCGGGGAGAAGTCCAGGATGTCATCGATGATCTGGAATCCCATCCCCAGGCAGTAGCCCAGGCGCCGCAGCGGCGGCACGAGCTGTGGCGGGCAGCCGCCCTGCACGGCCCCCACGTGGAACGAAAGGGCGAACAACGCTGCCGTCTTGCCCGCGATCCGCCGCAGGTAGCCGCGCACGCTGGGGTCCGGCGAGTAGCGTTGGGAAGCCTGGCTGATCTCGCTGCCGCAGATGCGGGCCACGACACGGGAGAGCGACCTCCCGTCCTCGGCGTTGCTCAGGTCCGCCACGAGAGAGAAGCACGAGGCAAAGAGCCAGTCTCCGAGCAGCACCGCTGTCCGCGGCCCTTTCAGGGTGTGCAGCGTGGCCACGCCTCGGCGCAGCGGAGCGGCATCGATGATGTCGTCATGGACAAGGGTGGCCATGTGGAGCATCTCCACGGCCGCCGCCACCCGTACCATCCGCTGGTGATCGGGAGAGCCGAACTGGGAGGCGAGCAGGACGAAAGCCGGGCGCAGCATCTTGCCGCTGGCGGCCAGGAGCTGGCGCACCCCGGCGCTCACCTCGGCGTCCTCCCCCCCCGCGCGCGCGAGGATGGCGTCCCTCACCTCCTCGAGTTGACGGGAGAGCTCGGGGTGCCCGGCCCAGAACCGCATCATGGTCTACTTCGTGGGCTCGTCCGCGTAGAAGCGCGTGCGCCGGGCCAGGCGGGTGCCGTTCCACCAGTTCTTGAAGAACGGAACGATCCAGCTATCGAGGCCAAACGCCCTTCCCGCTCCGCCGAGCATCAGGATGGCGGCGAAGAAAAACCAGGCCTGGTTCCACGCGAACATGCCGCTCAGCGTGAAGATCACGCACAGGCCGAGGGAGACCACGGCCGCCCACCAGGTGAATACGCCCCCGAACAATGCGAGACCGACCAGCATCTCCGTCAGGACGATGATGACCTGGAACCAGGTGTACGGGATGTGGGAGAAGATGCCGTCCATGAACCAGCCACGGAACCAGTTCACGATGCCCCAGTGAGGATCCAGGATGGTCTTCGTCGTATCGAGCCACGGACCGTGGACAGGAGCCGCGGAGGCCCCTGCCGCCGCGCCAGCCGCCGTCGCGGCGCCCCCAGACCCTGCCGCTGCCGAGGCCGCGCTGACTGCCTGCGCGGCGGTGGCGGCCGCGGGTGCCGCGGTGGCGGCGGAACCGGCCGCCGAGGAGGCAGCGCTGACTGCCTGCGTGGCCGTGTTCGCCGCCGCGGTTGCCGTGCTCGCGGCCGCGCCGGCCGCCTGGGAAGCGGCGCTGGTCGCGTCCGCGGCCGTGGCCGCGTGGGCGGCCGCAGACGCGGCACCGGCGGCTGTCGTCGCGGCGCCCGCCTGCGAGGCGGCGCTCGTGGTATCCGCGGCCGGGGCCGCCGCGACGGCGCCTTTGAGGCCCGCCTGGACCACGCCGGGGGAGAACATCCAGCCCGTCTGGCTCTTGCCGGAGGAGAAGTCCAGCCATCCCTCCGTGATCTTGTTGGTGGATTCCACGACCCACATGAAACCCAGCCACAGGCGCAGGAGCAGCGGCCAGTAGCCCCTCACCTTGTAGGCGGCAAACCCGCCAATGAACGAGCGCTGGTCCCGAATGTCCAGGAACTCGTGCTTCACGTACTCCCAGACCTGGTTCACGCCGGCCACGGTGAACAGGTGAACGACGTTGATCATGTGCTTCACGGCAATCGCGAAGATCCCGGTAAGGGACAGCCCCATCACGTGGGCAACGCCCGAATAGGTGCCGAGGGAGACCATGATGCCGTGGTAGTTGCTCTTGAAACGCTTCGCCTCCCCGCCCTTGATCTCCGCGGCGATGTTGTGGGCCGCGGTGGCTCCCGTCTGGACGGCGGTTTCCACGACCTGCGGCAGCACCCGCTTTCCTTCCACGTACCACGCGCCGTCACCCACCACGTACACGTTCGGGTAGTCCGGGCTCTGCATGAAATCGTTGACCAGCAGTCGGCCGCGCTTGCCCTCGATGTAGGAACCGTCGTTGTAGGTGCAGCCCTTCACGCCGCAGGTGCCGCCGGTCATCGCGATGGAGCACTGCCGGAAACCGCACTTGCCCTTCGTGAGGGCGAGGTTGGCTCCGAACTCGCAGCCCTGGACCCCCGCGGTCCAGATGAACGTCCGGGTGACGAGGGAGGCCCCGCCCTTCAGGAGCACCCGGTCCGGCTGGGCGCCAATGATGGGCGAACGCAGCAGGAACTCCACGCCGCGGCGCTCCAGGTAGCGACGCGCCCGGGCCTGCAGCCGGGCCGGGAGGTTGGGGATGACCGCGTCCAGCGCCTCCACTACCACGATGCGGACCTCTTTCTGGTCGATGTGGTAGTGACGGCAGAGGATGCCGCGCTGGTCCATGAGCTCTCCGGCTAGCTCCACGCCGGTGAAACCGGCGCCGGCAATCACGAACGTGAGCATCTCGCGGCGTGTGGCTTCGGACGGCTCCGCGGAGGCGCGACGGTAGATGTCCTGCAGGTGCCGCCGCAGCTTCAGGGCATCGTTCAGGGACCACAGCATGAACGCGTGCTGGCGGATTCCCGGGATGCCGTAGTCCTCCGGCTCGGCCCCCGCTCCCACGACGAGGTAGTCATAGGGGTAGCGCGCCGTCTCGCTGATGGCCTCCCGCGCCCTAAAGTCCACCGTGCGGATGGTGTCCGTGACCACGGCCACCCGTCGGGCGCCGAATATCTTGCGGTAGCTGATCTGGACCGACTCCGGCTCCACCCGGCCGCCGGCCACCTCGTGCAGCTCCGTCATCAACGTATGGGAAGAATTGCGGTCGATCAGCGTGATGTGAACGTCACGGCGCCTTCCCAGCTCGCGCTCCAGGACCTTTGCCGCCTCGACGCCGCCGTATCCCCCGCCAAGAACGACAACGCGGATGTTGTCAGGCATGATGCTCCTCTTCGGAATCCGCGTAATGGTGTCCGGCCCGCTTTCAACTGTCAACCGGGTGCGGCGCCCGCGGCGTCCTCCCGCTGCCAGCGGCAGAGGCGCCGGTGCAGGGCATCAATCGCAAGGAACATCGCCAGCCCCGCGAGCCCCAGGCACAGCACGCCGGCCGCCATGTCTACATAGGACAGGCGCATCCAGCTCTCCATGACGAACCATCCCAGGCCGCGCGTGGTACCGAAGGTCTCGGAGAAGAACAGCACCGCCAGCGCCGTGCCGGTCCCGATGCGCAGGGACGAGAGCAGCGCGGGGACCAGGGCGGGCAGCAGCACGTATCGAACGGACTGCCAGCGGGTCCCGCCCAGGGACCGCAGCGAGACAAGGAACGGCGCCGGGACCTCGCGGGCGGCATCCCTCACGGAAACGAGCACCTGGAAGAACAGCACCAGGAACACGATGAGCACCTTGGACGGATCCCCCAGGCCGAAGACGAGCATGAGCACCGGCAGCAGGGCGATCTTGGGCACGGGATACAGGACGTAGGTCACGGGCGCCAGGAGCCGGTCGGCCACGCGGTTCCTCCCCACAGCGAGCCCGGCGGGAACCGCAGTAACCAGGGAGAGTGCCAGCGCCACGCCGATGCGCGCCAGGCTGGCCGCCGCGTGCAGGGCCAGCGGACCGCCGAGCAGCACCAGGAGCCGCCGCAGGACCGGGCCGGGCGCCGGCACGAACCCTCCTGGAACGAGCGCCGAACATGCCCACCAGGCAAGCCCCAGGAGGACCATCCCGCCGACGAAAGCCGCCATTCGGGAAAGCCGTGTCCGCATCAAGGTGGGCCGCCCGCGCGGCTCATGAGCGCGCGTATCCGATTGCAGACCCCCAGGTATTCCGGCCGCTGCCGGTAACCGGGCGTGCCGGTGCCGGGATTGTCCACCCGGCCGGTGATCCCGCCGGGAACGCCGGCCATGACCCAGACGGGATTCCCCAGGCAGGCCGCCTCCTCGATGCTGTGTGTCACCATCAGCACCGAGGTCGGCCGGCTGCGCGCGGCTTCCAGGAGCAGGTCCTGCAGGCCCTCCCGGGTGGGCGCGTCCAGCGCGGAGAACGGTTCATCCATCAGCAGCAGGGTCGGCCGCAGCGCATAGGCCCTCGCGATTGCCACGCGCTGCTGCTGCCCGCCGCTGAGCTCACGGGGGTACCGGTCCTCCTGTTCGGCCAGGCCGAGCATCCGCAGCTCCCGGCGCGCGGTCCGGCGGCGTTCCTCGGGGGCAACGCGGCGCAGGCGCAGGCCAAGCTCGACGTTCTCGCGGACGCTGAACCATGGAAAAAGACCATACTGCTGGAGGATCAGCCCGACGCGACGGTCTCCGGCGCGAACCGGCTCATCGTCCAGCGAGACGGACCCCGAGCAAGGCCTCACGAGGCCGGCCGCGGCCAGGAGCAACGTGGTCTTTCCGCATCCGCTGGGCCCGACGAGGCAGGAGATGCCTTGCGTGGCGCTCAGCGTCACTCCGCGGAACGCCGGTCTCTCCCCGTAGGATACGCTGCAGTCACGGAGATGAAGCATGGGAGGCGAAATCGGCCGTTACGATGTCGGTGTACTCCGGCCGCTTGTCCAGCAGCCCCGTCCTGACCATCCACGCGGCAACGTCGTCCACCAGGGCCGCCGGCGGGAGGGCGTGATGGGTAAACCGCGGCATCCGCATCACGTCAGCCGCGCCGGGGGGAAACGCGCAGCCTCGTGAGATCTCCTCCCGGAACGCTCCGGGGGACGCGGCCAGCCTGTCCACGGCTGCGTCGTAGGCACGGTAGAAGGCGGCGATATCCGGCGCCTTTTCGGACAGGGCCTTTCCCGTGAACAGGAGCGCTCCCGGCGTGGCGCCGCTCCCCTCGGAGTCCGCCAGCCTCCTGGCCCCGCGCGTCACCGCCACGCTGGCAAGCGGCTCCGGCAGACACGCGGCTTCCACCTTGCCAGCCAGCAGCATCTCCAGCCGCGCGGGAAGCTGGACGATGGGCACCAGCTCGACCTGGCCCGGGTTCGCGCCGGCCGAGGTGAGCATGCGCTGCGTCAGGTAGTTGACAATGCTGTTTTCCAGCATGCCCGTTCGCACGGTGCGGCCCGACTGCGGCCAGTCCGCCAGTGTCCGCATGGTGCTCGTCGGAGCGGCGAGCAGGCAGAAGTCCCCCTGGGTGATCGAGGCGGCGCGGGCGCCGCTGCCGTGCCTCCACCCCTGGATGGCGTTGACGAGGTCCGTCACCGTCCCGTCCAGCGCGCCGGTCTGCAGTGCCGTCTCCCGCTCCAGCTGGCCGTTGAACGGGACGAGGTCCACCGTGACTCCTTCGCCGGCGTACAGCCCCGCGGCGTCCGCGACGACCAGCGGAATCGAATCCGCTGCGGGCATGAGGCCGATCCGAAGCGCCACGTGCGCCGGCGGGCTCTCGGCGGCTGCGCGGGATAGTCCGAACGCCGCGACGCACACCACGACTGCCACCAGACGCCTGTTCATCGCTCGTGCTCCTTCAGGAATGGAGATAGGACCAGCAGTACAGGAATCCATACACCAGGTGATGGAGCATGACAACAGGGATGATCGGGCTCCTTCGCTCCGGGGCGCGCCGGGCGAGAAGGAACGGAGGCACCGCAAAAGGCGCCGCCAGCCAGACCAGCGGGAACCCCGGATATCCTCCCAGCACACGCAGCACGGCGGGGCTGAGATACGCCGCGGCAAGAAGCCCCGCCATGGTGATGACGCCGTTGCGGTACCCGATGCGAACCGTCAGTGTGCGGATCCCGAAGCGGACGTCGGACTCGAAGTCGCGAAGCTCGTTGGCCAGCAGGATCAGGGAAATGAGGAAGCTCACGGGCACGGCGGCCACGACGCTCTCCCAGGAGAAAAGGCCGCTCACGGCAAACGCGGCGCCGGGGATCATGATGATTCCCATGAAGAAGAACACGAGCGTGACCGCCAGCCCGCGCCGCTTGTAGTTGAACGGCTCCCCCGTGTAGAAGAACCCGCTGAGCCAACCGACAAGGCCGAACAGGAGAACCGGCCAGCCGGAGCGCCAGGCGAGGAACAGCCCGATCAGGCCGCTCACTCCGAAAAACGCAAGGCCCACGAGGAAGATGAGGACCTCCAGGAGTTGGCGGTCGGCCGCCGCGAACCCGTAATCGGAGATCTTGTCTCCTACCTTCTTCTGCCGGAACTCGAAGAAGTCGTTGACGAGATTCACGCCGGCCTGGATGGCGAGCCCCGCCACCATCACGCACGCGGCGTTGATCAGGTCCCCGCGGTGCGCGCGGTAGGCCAGCACGATACCGAGGGCGCACGAAAACGCGGCAATCACCAGGGACGGCATCCGCAGCGCCTTGAACCCGGCGCGCCAGGAGCGCAGGTCCAGGCCCAGGCGGATGGTGTCGAGAATGAACGTCCGTATCGTGGGGAATCTCGGCTTCATGGCAACCGCGGCGCTGCGGTTATACGATCGGTGCTCTGCCGGGATCAAGCCCCCGCGCGGTCAGGCGACGGGCTGCGCCACCGCCTCGATGCGCAGCAGAACGGCGTGACCCAGCTTTTCCGTCGAGATACGGAGGTAAGTCCTGTTCCTGCCTCCTCCGGGACCCCACGCGTCACGATGGGCCGGCACGTACTCCAGCCTCCGGCCCGTGCAGTACGTGCTTTCCACCGAGCGCCGGATCTGGCAGCTTGCGCAGTGCACGGTGCGCCCACAGCCCTGGGCGGAAGCGGCATGGCAGCACTCCAGGAGCTGGCCCAGGAGAACCCGGCCTTCCTCTGCGTCGGCGGGCGGCGGGCACGGCTCAGCGTCTGATCCGCCAGCGCAAGCGAATGATCGGCGTGCGCGCTGGTTGGACATGATCACCCCGCCCCGCGCGTCCACGAGAACGACGGGCATCGGGAGACTGTCAAGGAAGGAGGAAAGGGAAAGGCGATCGTTGCCTAACAGGAAATCCACGCATTCGTCGCAGATTCCATGTGAAATCGCGGCTCCATCGTCCGCTGAAGGATCCGGCTGACCGAGCTGCGCCCC
>DASRZR010000111.1:0-2486 GCA_035686185.1 Spirochaetia bacterium
CTGCGGCCGCCAGATCCCCAGTGACGCTGCCGTCGATCGTGAGCGCCGCGCGGCGCCTGGGTCGGGAGGCCGGCGCGCTTCGGTTCGGTCCGCCGGTGGCGTACGTCTACAATCCGCTCGAATACGCCCGCCTGCCGCACGAACGCTACCTCCAGGAGTTCGGGACCGGCCGCAAGCGCATCGTCCTGCTGGGCATGAACCCGGGGCCCTGGGGAATGGCGCAGACCGGCGTGCCGTTCGGAGAGATCACGATGGTGACCGAGTGGCTGAGGATCCGGGCACCGGTCGGCCAGGCGCCCCCCGGCCATCCGCGCGTGCCGATCCGGGGGTTTGACTGCGCGCGCCACGAGGTGAGCGGCACCCGGTTGTGGGGCTGGCTCAAGGGCCGCTATGGCACGGCGGCTGCCATGGCCCGCGAGTTGTTCGTCTCCAACTATTGCCCGCTCATGTTCCTGGATGCGGCGGGGCGGAACCTGACGCCGGACCGCATCGCGCGGGCCGATCAGCCGGCGCTGTTCGAGGTCTGCGACCGATTCCTGCTCGCCGTCCTGAAGTCCACGGCCCCCGAATGGCTCGTGGGAGTCGGCAAGTTCGCGGAAGGCCGGGCCCGGGCCGCCACGCAGAGGGCCGACCTCGACGTCAAAGTCATTTCCATCCTCCATCCCAGCCCTGCCAACCCCCAGTCCAACAAGGATTGGGCCGCCACGGTCATGGGCACTTTTTTCTCAGAGAGAGTCTTTTGACCTGAAATTTCAGTTCCTGAGAGCTACAATTTCTCAAACATATCCACGGCATCCTTTCCCGGTCATTTGACCGGGATTATTTCATCAAACGGCTCTACGAAAAGGGAGGTAGAATGCGCAAATCACTGATCGTCGTCTGCCTGGCTGCCGTGGTAGTGCTGGCCGGCTGCTCTTCCGGAGGTGGAGGCGGAGACTCCTACACGGCTCCGAACATGGGAACCGTGGCGGACCTGCCGGCCGCGGCCTATTCCGCCCCAGTCGCCACTGCCGACGCGGGCCTGACCTTGCTGGACACCGCAATGCGCGACTACACGACTCTGGTGACCACAACGACGAAACACATCCCCGCAGCCAAGGCACTGAGCACGGTTGACTACAGCGAGCACCTGGCCTATTCGGGCGCACTAACCGGCGTCACCGCGACCGGTGGCGTCGACATCTCGGTCACGGGAATCCCGACCGGGACGCCCTCGAACGGTGACGTTATCAATTGCACAAGTTCCGTCAAACAGACGCTGACCGTCACCCTCGTGAACGTGTCTACCACCCAGTCCGGTTCCACGTATACGCTCAACGGTAAGATGCTCTGCAACGGCGAGCTGAACCTGAAGATCGCGGGGACTTACCCGGCCATCACGACGTCCGGAAGCCTCAAGACGAGCTACGGCCTGGCGGGCACGATCGATGACACCACCCACAGCGTCTCCGCCAAGTTCATCCTGAGCGTGGGTGGAGAGTGCTCGCTGGACACGATGGGCTCCTACCCGCTCACCGCCACCCTCTACGTCTACACGCCGGACAACAAGCTCATCGGCACTGTCTCTCTCACGCCTGGCCAGCTGGGGGTGATACTGCCAATGCCCACCGGCATGGATGACTGATCTGATCGCCCCTCGCGTCACCGTGGCAGTAGATTCAACGCAGAAATGCGTTCCATCAACTGCCTGGTGACCGGGGGTACATCGGGAGTCGGCCGCAGCATTGCGGAGGCGCTGGCGCGCACCGGGGCGCGCGTGACGATCGTGAGCCAGGACGCGGCGCGCGGCAGAGAGGCCGCGGAGGCCCTGCGCCGGAAAACGGCAGGCGCCGTGGAGGCGGTGACGGCCGACCTTTCTTCCCTCGACTCCGTGCGCCGGCTGGCGGACGCCGTCCGCGTCCGCTACCCGGCGCTGCACGTGCTCTCCCACAACGCCGCCGCCCTGACGATGAAGCGCTCCCTTACGCCGGACGGCGTGGAGTCCATCTTCGCGGTGAACTATCTCGGTCCCTTCCTGCTCACCGCCCTGCTCCGGGACGCCCTGGAGGCCGGCGCCCCATCGCGCGTCATCACCGTGTCCGGCCAGCCGCGCCTGATCGCGCGCCTGCGGCCCGGTTTCGATCCCTCCGCCGAGCGCGGGTGGAGCGCGCTGCGCGCCACGATGCAGGCTGCCCTTGCCCGCGTCCTGTTCACCCGGGAACTGGCGCGCCGTCTGGCGGGGACGGGAGTGACGGCCAACACGTTCCACCCGGGCCTGGTTCGGTCCCGGTTGCCGTCACACCTGCCGTTGCTGCTTCGCCTGCCGGCACGTGTCGCCTCCTCATTCCTTTCCGTGGACTCCGCGACCGGGACCTTCCTCGCCACGTCTCCCGACGTGGAGGCGGTCTCCGGGCAATGCTTCCAGGACTGCCGCCCGGTTGCGTTCGAGCCCTCATGGGACACAGACGGCGTCGCGCGCGAGCTGTGGGAGACCAGTTGCCGGCTGT
>DASRZR010000112.1:0-18986 GCA_035686185.1 Spirochaetia bacterium
CATCGCCTACTCCCGCCAGTTCGTACGGCCGCTGAACGACATCGCGAACACCTGGAACTCCCTCATGTCCGCCGTGGCCGGCGCAGAGCGCGTGTTCGAGGTCATGGATGACCGCGAAGAACCCGCCGACGTTCCCGGCGCGCGGGATCTCACCCGTCCGCGCGGTGCGGTGGAGTTCCGCGGCGTGAGCTTCGGGTACCGGCCCGACGTCCCGGTGCTCACGACCATCGATCTTGCCGCGCCGGCGGGAAGCGTGACGGCCATCGTAGGCCGCACCGGGGCGGGCAAGACGACGATCGTGAACCTGCTCACGCGGTTCTACGAGGTTTCCGCCGGCAGCATCCTCATCGATGGCATCGACATCCGCGAGTACACGCGGGCGAGTCTCCGGCGGGTCTTTGCCGTGGTGCTCCAGGACGGCTGGCTGTTCTCCGGCACCGTGCGGGACAACATCCTCTACGGGCGGCCGGAAGCCTCGGAGGAGGAGATGCGCCACGCGGCGGCCCTTGCCGGGGCGGACCACTCCATCGAGCGGCTGCCGGACGGCTACGACACGATGCTGGTGGAATCCGGGGCGAACCTGAGCCAGGGCCAGCGCCAGCTCATCGCCATCGCGCGGGCGGCGCTCGCCGCTCCCACGCTGCTGGTGCTGGACGAGGCCACCAGCTCCGTGGACGCGCGTACCGAGCTTCGCATCCAGCAGGGGATGCTGGAGCTGATGAAGGGCCGCACGAGCTTCATCATCGCCCACCGCCTCTCCACGATCCGGGACGCGGACACCGTGCTCGTGGTGGATGCCGGAAAGATCGTGGAGCAGGGAAGCCCGGAGGAGCTTGCCGCCTCCGACGGCTACTTCCACAAGCTGTACGAGACGCAGCGCGGCGGCATCGAGATATAGAGCCGGCCCAATCCACTCCTCCTGCGCGCGCGTATCTACCGGCAGAGAGGTCACACGCACATGAAGCGATCGATCCTGATCATGGTTTCTTTCGCCGCGTCACTCGGGCTTGCCGCCGCCGCGTACGCGGCCGGTTCCGGTGGTGGCGGCGGTGGTGGCGGGCGCAGCTCCGGGACGAGCAGCGGAACGATGAGCTCGCAGCCCACGGCCGTGGACGTCTACAACCAGGGGTACGGGCTGTGGAAGCAGGGCAAGTACGCCGACGCGGCCGGATACTTCCAGCAGGCTATTTCCATGAAGGGAGACTACGCCGAGGCGTACAACATGCTCGGGTTCTGCACGAGGAAGACCGGTGACCTGGACAAGGCCATCGGGTACTACGAGACGGCGCTGAAGCTGAAGCCGAACTTCCCGGAGGCCCGGGAGTATTTCGGAGAGGCCTACCTGGAGCAGGGCAACCTCGCGAAGGCCGTGCAGCAGTACGTCTGGCTCGTGAAGGCGCACAACAGGAACGCCGACGAGCTGCTGGAAAAGATCTCCGACTACGTGAACGCCCAGTCGTAAGGGCGACGGGCGCTCCCGCCGGAAGCCGCGCCGCTCAGGCGGCGCGGTGCTTCCCGCCCGCATCCCCGTCCGGGAACTCCAGGCGGAACGTCACCTGGGCCGCGGCGATTCCCTTCAGGTTTTCCACTCGGCGTCGCAGCGCCTTCACCGCTCCCTTCATTCGCGCCACGGCGTCCCGGTCTGCTCTCACCTCGGAAGAAATCACGATCTGTCCGCCGTCTGCCGTTCCCTGGATTCGCGCGGCCATGTTCACCACCTGGCCAAAGTAGTCCAGCCGGTTGTTGAGGTTCACCATGATCGTGGCACCGGCATGGAGGCCGATCTTCACGATCACCTCGCCTCGCAGGTTCTCGCGCCGGTTGAACGCATCGAAGGCCCTGCGGATGTCGAGGGCCGCTGCCACGCCGTCCGAGGGAGAGCGGAACGACGCCATGACGGAGTCACCGATGGTCTTCACGATGACACCGTGGTTCTTCTCCACCGCGGCGAACAGCACGTCGAAGTGGTCCCGCACCAGACCGTAGGCCACCGTGTCGCCCAGCCGGTCGTACAGCTCCGTCGAGCCCTTGATGTCCGTGAACATGATGCAGACCCGGCTGATGGCGAGGCTTTCCCGGAGTGACAAGGTCTCCGACTCGAACATCTCGCGGAACAGCGGAACGTGCAGGCAGTCCAGGCCGGAGACGTACACCGGCGGGAGACGGATGCTCTTCTGCCGGTGCGCCTCCACGACCTGGCGCGTGTGCTCCTTCAGGAACCGGGGGCTCACCTGGTACCACCGGCCCGCCGGGGTGAACGTGACTTCCACGTTCCGCGCGAGGTCGTTGCGGAAGTCCCGGTTGCACAGCGGGCAGTGCCCGCCCGCCGTGGCATCCCGCAGGTGGTGGTGGGTGCCCGCCACCGCGTTGCATTGCGTGCAGTGGAAGTCCCAGTTGAGGTCCAGCACGCCCTCCTGGACGAGACGCATGAACGCTGCCAGCAGCTCTGGCCGGCTTGCGTGAAGCGCGTCGGCAAGGGCGAATGCGTTGATCCGGTAGAGGTCCTCCTCACCTGCCCGGCCGAACCAGTCTGCCAGGGCCTGTCCCGGGGGGTGGCCCTCCGGGTCCTCCCGCGCCAACCGCTCCAGCTCTCGTACAAGGTTTCTCGTGGTCATTCGCCGCACCTCCGTCCCCACAAGGTGCCGCCGAAAGGTCACGGGGAGGTCACGACCTGCTAAAGAAAGTCGATGAGCAATAAGGGCCGGCAGCCGGCGTCGTAGCGTATGAAGGAGCAAGGAAGTGAGCTCGAAATCATCAGGTACCACTCATGGGGCCGGCGTGCTGGACCGTCAATTCGGCCACCCTGCCGGGGCCCTCGGCGCGCTTGTCGGCGCGGCGATGGCCCTGGAGCACCGCCAGTTGCATCGCGCCGTGGTGGACCGTCTCGGGTTGGGTGCGGCCGACCGTGTGCTGGAAGTCGGGTTCGGGCCCGGCACGGCGCTGCGATTGGCGGCGACCCGTGCCGCCTTCGTGGCAGGGATCGACCCCTCCCGCGAGATGGTCCGTCAAGCCACGCGGAGGAACCGAGCCGCCATCCGCCGCGGCCGCGTGGAGGTCCTTCGCGCCCGTGCCTGCGCCATCCCCTATCCGAATGACAGCTTCACTGTCGTTTTCGAGGTGAACTCTTTTCATCACTGGGAGTCGCCCGAGACCGGCCTGCGCGAGATACGGCGGGTACTGAAACCGGGCGGGCGGCTGCTCATGTCGTTGTACGCCCACCACGGCGACACTCTTCCGCAGCAGATCCGCCGGCTCACCGACATGCTGCAGACGGCTGGCTTCCGGGACATCGCAAGCGAGGAGGGCGCCGCCGGGCCCGGTGGGGCGTTCGTCACGGCGCAGGGCTGAGCGCAGTCTGCCGCGAGAGAGTCCGGCAGCCCCGCCGTCTACGGACGGACGATGACGGTTCCCACCATTCCTTCCGCGTCATGGAGGAGGCATCGGTACGGGAACGTTCCCGGCAGCGGGAAAGTGACTGTCCACGTCTGCGGAGTCGCGCCGCCGGTAACCAGGAGCCCCGAGCTCGTGAAGCTCTTCCCGTCGAACGGCGCCGGGGAGGCCGGAGACGGCATGACCACGCGCGGATTGATGGTGAGCCCGGAACCGCCGTCGGCAGTGGTCACTTGCGTGAAACGCCCCGGTAGCTCCATCCCCGCGGGGAACGTGACGGTGTGCAGGACCTTTGCCCGGTTGCGGGACAGGTCGAACGTAACGGAATCCCCCGCCTTGATGGAAAGACGCTCGCCTCCGATGAACCGCTCGTAGTCGATGCCCTGCAGGGCGTCCCCGGCGCCAGCCCACACGACGAACGACCTGGCTCCTCCCGACGTCGTGGTGGGGTCCGGCACCCGAAGGCTGGTGAGCAGGTCCGCCGCCCGTGCCTGCGCCGCCCTGACCTGGTCGGCTGCCACGGCGCGGTAGTCCGCCTCGGTCATCGGCCGCGGCGTTCCCCGCGGGTTGACGATGACGGTCACCTTCATTGTCGGGGCATGGAACAGGCAGACCGCCGTCCAGGTGCCCGGGCTGGTGAACGTCACCGTGAACGTATCCTGCGGCTTCCCGAGAAAGCCCGAGCTCACGTACCCTGTGCCATCGAACGACACAGCCCGCTTCACGGGGGCTGCCAGGTCAGAGGTGCCGTCGGCCGGCGACGCCTGGAACACCAGGGGATTGGCCTGCAGCGCGTGGTCCGGCTGCTCCACGAACGGGTCGGGGAAGGTGGAAGGCGGATTGAAGGTGACCGTGTGCGGCTCGTTGGTCGCCTGGGTGAAGGTAATGCTGTCTCCCACGTTCACCGTGAGCGCCCGCGGGAAAAACGCCTCCGCCTGCCAGGCCTTGTCGCGGTCCTCGTGGCCGACGTCCACGGTGAACGTGGTGGCAACGTTCGGGCTCACGGTCGGGGTCGAGGCGCAGGCCGCCACGACCAGGGCCGCTGCCAGGCCGGCCAGCCCGGCCCGGCCGGGGACGCATCGGCGGTGTGCAGTTGGCTTTGAGGTCTCCACGTGGGCCAAGATAGGCCGCCGCCGGGCGGACGGCAAGACGGAACCGCGCCTCGGTGTCAGGCCTCGGGAAACAACACGCCCTGCCGGCCGCGCAGCCGGTCCACGACCGTGCTGACGATGAGGTCGAGATCGTGGGAATCCTTCACGAAGTCCATGCGGTCTGACGGGACCGTGAGCACCGGCGCCAGCGTGAACGAGCCTGTCCACTCCTCGTACAACCCGTTGAGCGTCTGCAGGTACGCGTCGGTGATGCTCCGTTCGAAGTCCCGTCCCCGAAGGGCGATGCGCAGTCGAAGCGTGGGGACCGAGGCGCGCAGGTACACGACGAGGTCCGGCGGGGCCAGGAGCGTGGTGAGCGTCCGGTACAGGTCAACGTAGGTCCCCCAGTCGCGGTCGTTGATGGCGCCCTGCCGATGCAGGGCCCGGGCGAACACCTCCGCGTCCTCGTAGAACGAGCGGTCCTGCGCCACGGCGCGCGGGACGTCCATGAGGGCCCGGTGGGCCTGCGCTCGATGGGTCAGGAAGAAGACCTGGGAGTGGAACGCCCAGGCCCCCATGTCCCGGTAGAAGTCCTGAAGGTACGGGTTCTCGGTCACCGGCTCGTAGTACGGCTCCCACCCCAGGCGCTCGCAGAGCATTCGCACCAGTGATGACTTTCCCGCCCCGATGTTGCCTGCCAGCACGACGTAGCTTTTCATGGCCGGTTCCCACGCGGAGTGTAGCCGCTTCCCGGCCGGCGCGCCATGCGCCGGGCGCTCCTCCGCCGGCGGGCGCCGCATGCCCTTTCCGTCCTGCGGCGGCGCTCAGTATCTTCGACCACGCATGAAGACGTACCACATCGCCACCACGCCGCTGGAGGTCACCCGCATCGCGTACGGGTGCATGGGGATCGGGGGAGGCTGGGCGCCGGGGCCGCTCACCGAACGCACCCGCCGGGAAGCGATCGCCGCCGTGCGGGCCGCGCTGGACGCGGGGATCAACTTCTTCGACCACGCCGACATATACGGCCGCGGCCGCTGCGAGGAAGCCTTTTCCGGCATCTGGCAGGAGCGCCCGGGCCTTCGCGGGCAGGTTGTCCTGCAGACGAAGTGCGGGATCCGGTTCCCGGACGACCCGTCTCCCGGCGGAGTGCACCGCTACGATTTCAGCCGCGAGCACATCCTGCAGGCGGTGGAAGGCAGCCTCCGCCGGCTGAAAACGGACTACGTCGACATCCTGCTCCTGCACCGCCCGGATGCGCTGGCCCAGCCGGAGGAAATCGCGGCGGCCTTCGATCGGCTGTCCGCGGACGGGAAGGTCCGGTATTTCGGCGTCAGCAACCATTCGGCGGCCCAGATCGAGCTGCTGAAGCGCGCGGTGCGCCAGCCGCTCGTCGTGAACCAGCTCGAGCTGAGCCTCGTGCACCACCAGCTCATCACCGCGGGGACGGTCGTCAACCAGGACGAGCCGGCGCGCGCCATCCACGGGGACGGCACGCTGGAGTACTGCCGCCTGCACGGGATCTGCGTCCAGGCGTGGAGCCCCGTGGCGCACGGGGCGCTGGCCAAGGCGGCAATGGGCCAGGGGGACGAGCGACTGCGGGCGGCGGCGGCCGCCGTGGGCTCCGTGGCGGAAAAGAAGGGGGTCAGCCCGGAGGCCGTGGCGATTGCCTGGCTGCTGCGTCACCCGGCGGGCATCCAGCCGATCATCGGAACCTCCCGGCCCGAGCGCATCCGCGAAGCCTGCGCGGCTGACGAGGTGCTCCTGACCCGAGAGGAGTGGTACGCGCTCCTCGCGGCCGGCAGCGGACGGTCCCTGGCGTAGGCCGCGACGGGCCCCTAGCTGGCTGCCCGGTGCGGCCCGCTCTCCCCCGGGAGCTCGAAGCAGTACCCGCGGCCGCGATAGCTGCGGATGATGCGGGGAGACTGCGTGTCGTCTCCCAGTTTCAGCCGGACACGGCGCACGCACATCTTGATCGTGGAGTTCTCCACGAAGCTCAATCCCCAGACGTTCGCCGTGAGCGCGCGATTGGAAATCACCTTGCCCGGGTTCCGGGCGAGGTACGAGAGCAGCTTCCATTCCGTGGCGGAAAACTCCCTTTCCCGGCCGTCCACGTACACGCGACCGGCGGCCAGGTCGATGGAGATGTGATCTCCCTCTACCCGCTGCGCTTCCTGCCGCTCTCCCTCCCGGGCAACCGGGGTCACGCGGCGCTGCACCGAGCGCACGCGCGCCAGCAGCTCGGCCGTGGAGAACGGCTTCCCGATGCAGTCGTCCGCGCCGAGCTCCAGGCCACGGATGCGCACGGCTTCGTCAGAGGTGTCGCTCATGATGAGCACGGGCACTTCGGAGGACCCACGGACCTCCTTCAGGAGATCGAGGCCCCTTCCGTCAACTGCGCCAAGGTCGAGGATCACGAGGTCGGGAGATTCCGAGAGCACGAGCCGGAGGGCAGAGCTTCCCGGAGGTGCGCTAATCGTGGTGCAGTCCGGCCACCGCGAAGAGAGGCTGAGAGAGACCGTGCGGGCGGTCTCATCCGCATCGGAAAAAAGAATGATCTTCATAGGTGCTTCGGTGTTGTTCCCTCCCGGCCGTGAAGAGAATTTCCTAAAAAAGGACGGCCCGCGTCTCCGGTTAAGACAATTTAACCCAACCGCAACCGCACCTGAAAAACGCCGTCGTAGCTTCAGGGACAGGAGGACAGAGAAATGAAAACGCACACCAGAATGATGGCCGCCACCGCCGCCATCGTGTTCCTGCTGGGTGCTTCCGTCGCGGCGTCGGCCCAGAACGTGGGTTCGCCGCGAGGCTCGGGGACCTCCCTGGGGAGCGTCCAGGCCTCCCTTCGGGACATCGCGCAGAAGGTGCGGCCCGCTGTCGTGGAGATCAACGTCACGGAAGTCATCAAGCAGGAAGTGCCGCAGTTCGACTCGCCGTTCGACTGGTTCTTCAACCAGAACGGCGACGGGCCGGGACAGGGGCAGGGGAACGGGCAGGGCAACACGCGGACGTTCCGCCAGTCCGCCCTGGGATCCGGTATCATCGTGAAGCGCAACGGGGACACCGTGTACGTGCTCACGAACAACCACGTCGTGGCGCAGGCCAGTGACATCAGCGCGCGGCTCGTGGATGGTCGGGTGTTCAAGGCCAAGGTGGTGGGCACGGATCCGCGCAAGGACATTGCGCTCGTATCGTTCACCACACGGGACCCGGTGAGCATCGCCGAGCTGGGAGACTCCAACAGCCTCCAGGTGGGGGACATCGTGCTCGCCGTGGGAAACCCGCTGGGCTTCGAGTCCACGGTCACCATGGGCATGGTGAGCGCGCTGGGCCGCCGCGGCCCCGCCGGCCAGGCGGCATCGTACACGGACTACATCCAGACCGACGCCTCCATCAACCAGGGTAACTCCGGAGGCGCGCTCGTGAACATCGACGGGCAGGTGGTGGGCATCAACACGTGGATCGCCGCGCCGTCCGGAGGCAGCGTGGGTCTCGGGTTTGCCATTCCGATCAACAACGCGCGCCCGGCGATCGACCAGTTCATCGCCAGCGGGCACGTGCAGTACGGATGGCTGGGAGCGCTGATCGGCGACATCCAGGACCAGGGCACCTTCCCCCAGCTCGCCCAGGACATGAAGCTGGAAGGGATGAAGGGCGCGTTCGTGCTCGGCATGTACCGGGGCTCTCCCGCCGACCGGGCCGGCCTGAAGCCGGGGGACTTCGTCACGGCCGTGGGCTCCACCCCGGTCACGGACGCGAACCAGCTCACGCAGGTGGTGGGCTCCCTGGAAGCGGGCAAGACCACGACGCTCACCGTCATCCGCCTCGGCCAGTCTCGCACGCTGACGGCGACCATTGGCCAGCGCGACGACCAGGACCAGGTGGCGCAGGCAAAGAACCTCTGGCCCGGCATGACCGTGGTCAATATTACCGACCAGATCCGCCAGGACGCGAGCATCCCGTCCGGCGTCAACGGCGTGGTGGTGGGCTCACTCGTCAACCAGGATGCCCCGGCGGCCGTGGCCGGCTTCCGGCCCGGGGACGTCATCACGGCGGTGAACGGAAGGACCGTTCGCAACATGATGGATTTCTACCGGGCCCTGAACACGGAGCGGGGCGCCTCGTTCCAGATCGTGAGGGACGGAACCGAAATCACCATCAGCCTGTAGCAGCAGACCAAGGCGGTCACCCCTTCGACCGTCGAACCCTGGCCCGACCGGTCTAACCGGCCGGGCCTTTTTTCCCCCGCGCCGCTCGACAGGATCCCTCATGTCAGGGGATGATCGCCCCGACAAGGTAGGGAAGGAGAGCAAGAGGTGATGCGGAGGCGCTGCGGGAATCCGGGGCACGTGACGGGCGGACGGCTCCGGCCCGTGGCCGGGGGTCTGCTCGGCATCCTGCTCGTGCTGGCGGCCGGCGCGGGGATTCCCGCGTGCTCGTGGGCCGCGGGCGTGGGCACGGCGCCCGGCGCGCCCGTGTCCCCCTTGTTCACGTTGTCGCTGCCCGACCTGGACTCGCTCACCGCCTCCCTGCCCGGGAGCATCCGCCAGAAGATCCTTGCGGATGGTGCGCGATTCCTGCAGCTGGCCGCCCCGGTCCTTGACGAGCCGCCGGATCTCCTCGTGCTCGTTGACAAGCATCACCTGCTGGCGGCGGACTTCGTGCCGCCGGATCTCGTCTCGCTCTCCGGGTACGAGCTATCCGTCAGCCGCGGAGACCTGATGCTCCGCAAATCCATCATGCCGGAGGTGCTGGCGCTCTCTTCCGCGGCCCGCGCGGACGGCACGACGCTCCTGTTTTCTTCCTCCTACCGATCCTACGAGTACCAGAAGGCTGTCTACGACCGGGAAGTGAAGACCTACGGTCAGGAAGCGGCGGACCGCGAATCCGCGCACCCCGGCGCGTCCCAGCACCAGCTCGGCACGGCCATCGACTTCGGGTCCATCACGGACGCATTTGCCCAGACAAAGGCCGGACGCTGGCTCGCGGCGCATGCCTGGGAGTACGGCTTCACCCTTTCCTATCCCCGCGGGTACGAGCCGGTCACCGGCTACCGGTGGGAAAGCTGGCACTACCGCTACATCGGGAGGCCGGCGGCCCGGCTGCAGCAGGAGTTTTTCGGCGACGTGCAGCAGTACCTGCTGGAGTTCCTCCACGATCACCGGGGTGCCCTGGAAGCTGCCCGCGTGAAATAGGACGGCGGCGGGACGGCCCGCGGTTGCCTCGCGCGTGTCGCAGCGGTAGCTTCCGATTGAGCAAGAGAAGACCGTGGGAGTCGTCGCATGAGGAACACAATCGTCGCGGCAGTCCTTCTTTTGACGGGGGCATTCGTCGTTGCGGCCTCCGGGCGCGCGGAACAGCCGGCCGAGGGACTGGTGGCCAACTTCATCCAGCACCCGATGCCGGCCCCCGATTTCACGCTCACGGACCAGCACAACGCGCCGTTTCACATGGCGGATGCCCGGGGCAAAGTGGTGGTGATGTCGTTCATCTACACCCACTGCACGGACCTGTGCCCGTTCATCACGCTGAAGGTGAAGGATGCCTGGCAGCTTCTCGGCGCCGATGCGTCCCGGGTCGTCTTCGTTGCCGTCACCACGGACCCCCAGCGCGACGTGCCGGCTGTCATGGCGGCCTACAGCAAGGCCGCGGGGCTGAACGACGTGTGGCACTTCGTGGGCGGTGCGCCAAAAGCCGTGCAGGCCGTGTGGTCCGACTACGCCATTGGCGTTACCGTGAACAAGGACACCGGGGCCGTGGCGGTAGAAGGAGAGCAGAAGGATGCGCCGGAGCCCACCCAGGGGCTGTCCCCGGCAGACCTCGCCCTCGCGGGGCAGATCGAAAACGCCTTTGGCGGCGGCTACGACGTCGGCCACTCCGCTCCCTTCTGGATCGTGGACAAGAAGGGGATGATCGCGGCGGGAATGGACTCCGATGCGACCCCCGCCCAGATCGTCGCAAACGTTCGGACCCTGCTGAAGGCGCGGTAGCGCCTACAACTGCGCCAGGAAGAACACGAGCCCGAAGAGGAACAGCAATACGGCGCCGCTGATCTCCACGACGCGCCGGTAGCGGGAATCACGCTCCGCCCGGCCCCCGGCAATCGCGCGCCGGGCCCCCTGCTTTGCCAGGATGACGAGCGCGCCCGTAAGGCTGATGGTGATTCCCATGCCTATCGAGATCGACACAACGGACAGGATGCTCACCGCCAGCATGTGAAGGGAAAGCGCAAAGAGCACCACCGCCACTGCGCCGGGGCACGGAATGACCCCGGCGGGGATCGCGATGCCCGCCAGGCGCCGCATCGTGACGGGTGAGCTCGTGACGTGCGGGTGGGCCGCCGCGTGCCCGCCTTCCGGGTGGTCGTCGTGGTGGTGTTCCTCGTGCGCGTGCCCGAAGCCGAACAGGTGGTGGTGCCCGCCGCCCCGGATCCTGGCGACCAGCATGAAGCCGCCGATGACGGCGATCACGGCGAACGTGACGAGCTGGATCCAGTGGTTCGCCTGCTCGATGTGGGCCGAAAACAGCCCGCGGATGAGGTAGTACAGCACAAGGACCACGCCGAGGGCGGCCAGGGAATGTACCGCGGCGATGAGGTACCCGACCGCCACGCTGTGCCGCAACCGCGCGTCGTTGGCCAGGAAGTAGGAGGAAACGATCGTCTTGCCGTGGCCGGGCCCCGCGGCGTGGAACATGCCGTACGCCAGGGAAACCGCCACCACGAACAGCAGCCCCCCGAGTGAACGCGACCCTTCCAGCGAGCGTGTCATCGCCGCAAGGCTGTCGTTCAGGCTCCGCTGGACGGGGGCCATCGCGTTGGCAAGGGCCGCGGTGAACCCCGATGTGACCGCGTGGAAGAAACCCTCCCGCGGTCGCGAGCCCGTCGCCGTGAAGGGGTTCGGGACCTCCTGGGCGGCGGCGCCGAACGCAAGCAGGAGAAGCAGGGCGGCGGCGGCGAATCGCTTCATGAAGGAGACTCCTTGAACCGTATGACGAGCTGGTCCGGCATGTACTGCCCTGGCCAGTCCGCTTTCACTCTCGTCTTCTGGACGCTGAGGGCGCACGACACGTCCGCCCCGGCCTGAACGGTGACATCCTGCGCGTGCAGGATGTCGAATGCCACGTAATAGCTGTCATCGTAGACGGTGAGAAGGACCCGCTGTTCCTCCGCGCGCACCGGCAGCCCCAGCGGGATGAAGAAGCTGTAGACCAGCCGGTTCTTCTCCGTGACGCTTGGAGTGAACTTCTCGATGGGCAGTTTCCTGAGCGGCGCGCCGCCGATCCAGATGGCCACGAAGTAGTGGTAGTTGACGAGGTTGTCGAACGCGCCCTGCTTCAGGGCTGCCGCCTGGGCTGCCGTGAAGCGGCCCGTATGGCCGGGATCATAGTCACCCAGGATCATGGTGGAAAACATGGGGTCAAACGTCCACTGCAGGTGGATCCCCTGGAACGTGCCCCGGTCGAACACCAGCGTCGTACGGGAGTCGATGAATACGTGGGGATGGGCCGCGGCCGGAAGCGCCGCGCCGAGCGCGAGAAGGACGCCGAGCCAGCGCTTCACGGAGTACGGCTCCCAAGGGAGGCGAGCAGGGGACCTCCGGCCCCGAACCCGAACCGGGCGCGGCAGAAGCCGTCCAGGGCCTCCGCGTTTTTCAGGAGCTGCCACGGCTGCACGGGCTCGGGGGAGCTCTCATCCGCGGCTCCTTCCCGCAGCTTCAGGAACCGTTCGAAATATGATTCGGCGTACGACAGCGGCTGCTGCATGAGGTAGGCCTGGAACTCGTTCACCACGAGCGTCGGCGCCGTCACGTCGTATCCCAGGGAGTCGAGGAAGTGCTCGTAAAATGATGCCAGAGGCGGTGGGAGGGAGTCCCACAGGGACTGGCAGAACTCGCGATAGGCGGCAGAGGAGAAGAACACCCCGTGAAAGGACTCGTGGGTGAGAAGGAGCTCCCGCTCCACGCGGGAGGACGAGCGGCTGATCCCCAGCACTCCGCCCCGGCCCGGGGCATAGGCACCGCGCGCTTCCACGATGATGCCTTCCCGCAGGGCCATCTGTCGGAGGGCAATCTCCTCCGGGTTCAAGGGAAAAAACTCCGCCTGCGCGGCGGTGAAAAAGTCCGCCAGCCCGGCCGCCCCGTAGTCGTGGGCGTTCCACCCGTGGCGCCCGGCCAGGCGCGAGTTGCCGAGGAGCTGGCCGCGGAACCCCCGCTTTTCCAGGAAGTACGCAAGGCGGGTGAACAGCCGGTCCTGAATCGAGAACGAGGCAGAGTCCACGACCAGAATGTCCGGGAACAGGTTCCACCGATACGTCTCTGCCGATGGCGAACGCCACGAGGACACCGGTGCGCCCAGGATGCGGGCAAGGTCAGCCGTGACGGGAGCCGGGAACGACTCAATACGGGCGGAGGGCGCCGGGGCGGCCAGTGCCCCTGCGGGAAGCCCAAGTATCAAGGTAAGCGCCAGGATTTCACGCACGGCTCGTCGATGCATGTATCGGCGAGAAGTTACGCAAACGAAACAGAAAGTGTCGCGTGCAAATGAACGCACCCCGGCTCACGAGGCCCCCGCGAACCAGTCTCCGGCTGCCTGGCGAAGCTCTACCGCCATGTCCAGGCACAGCCGGGCGCCGTTGGAGCTGACCTCCAGGTACCGTTCCCGCGCCCGGACCCGTGTGATCCGCTGGCGCGGGACGATGAACAGGTCCTCCCCATAGTTGTGGGAGGCCTCCCGCGGATCGCACAGATACACCAGCTCGTGGGGGCTGAGCACGAGGAGCTGTCCCCGCTGCACGTCATCACCCGGCGCGCCCGGCTCGACGGTGAACCGTATCGCCACCGGCATGTCGTCCCGGAGCCGGGCCACGGGGCTTCGAAGAAGCCGCCTCCATTTCATCGGGAGATGGGCTGCCGGGGGCTCGCCCGGTGGCAGCGGAAGCGGGGCGTCGTACAGCCTCTCCCGGAGCTCCAGGAGCGCGGGCCGCAGGCCGGCCCGCGCCAGCGCGTTGTAGCGCACCGTGAGCGTTTCTTCGAACGAAATGAAGCGCAGCCGGCTGTACAGGAGGACCGTGGCATCCTCCACGGCTGCCAGCCGGGACAGCGGAATGAGGACCTTGACCCCCGGTTCGGGGCGGGCGGTCCACAGGCCCACCGCGGAGGTGCCCATGGCCAGGACGCTGTCCGGGGAGGCGACAAGCTGCCCGGGCACCCCGGTGGAGCGGACCGCTCCCGGCACGAGGAAGAACTGGCGGAACGCGGCTACCCGGCAGCTCTCCGTCAGGGCCTCCCGGGCCTCCGTCGGCACGTCCGATTCGCGGCGCGGTGCCCGTGGGAAGATCTCGTGGACACCGCGGAAGTAGGCGCGGCTCTCGGCCTCCGACGTGGGTATTTCCCAGCGCTCGGCCGGATCCTGGAGAGCACCTGTCGCGGCCCGTGTCGGGTTGTTCATCCGCTCCTCGAAGAATGCCACAGTAGTTCGTCACCTCCGCGGGTGTCTTTGCACGGGACCGCTTTTCTGTGTCTTTTTCCGCACCGGGGCGACCTTGACAGGAACGGGGCCGCCCCGTAACCTTCCGGGCATTACCTGACGCCAGGAGGGGATTCGCATGCCGGTCACCGTCGAACGGGTCGAGTCGAAGAAGCAGGTCAGGGAG
Organism: Spirochaetia bacterium; assembly: GCA_035686185.1. Taxonomy (GTDB): domain Bacteria; phylum Spirochaetota; class Spirochaetia; order SZUA-6; family Fen-1364; genus Fen-1364. The sequence continues at coordinate 14,134 of DASRZR010000112.1, forward strand.
TTCATCAAGTTCCCCTATACCCTGTACAAGAACGATCCCAACTGGGTCCCCTTGCTTCTCATGGACGACTACAAGAAGGTCAACAAGCAGAAGCACCCGTTCTGGAAGCATGCCGCCGGCGAGCTGTTCCTGGCGCGCAAGGATGGCAAGGTGGCGGGACGGATCGTCGGCGTCCACGACGAGATCTGGGAGAAGACTCACCACGAGAAGGCCGGCTACTGGGGCTGGTTCGAGTCCATCGATGACGAGGAAGTGGCCCGCGCGCTGCTGGACGCGGCGTTCGACTTCGCCCGCAAGCGCGGGTGCACCCGCATCATCGGCCCGATGAGCCCGAACGCCAATGACCTGATCGGCTGCCAGGTGGAAGGCTTCAACGGCTCGCCGGTCATGCTCATGACGTACAACCCGCCCTACTACGACAAGCTGATCCAGGCGCACGGCAGCCGCAAGTGGAAAGACCTCGTGGCCTGGATGATGGACGAGCCGGAGATACCCGAGCGGCTGGCCAAGATCATGGAGCGCGTGGAGAAGAAAGGCGGGTTCACCATCCGCACGCTGAACATGAAGGACTTCGCCAACGAGTACCTTCGCTTCCAGGAGCTGTACAACTCCTACGAGCAGATCAACGCGGTGTTCACCCCCATGACCGAGGAGGAGATGGCGGTCATGGCCAAGGACCTGAAGATGGGGCTGGACCCCGACCTCGTGTTCTTTGCGGAGGTGGACGGGAAGCCCGTCGGCGTGGCCCTTTCCATGCCGGACTTCAACGTCGGCTACAAGAAGGCCTACGGGCACCTGTTCCCCTTCGGGATCTATCACCTGCTCACGGCCAAGAAGAAGACCCACCTGGTGCGCACCATCAGCATGGGCGTGCTCAAGGACTACAGAAACCGCGGCATCGACCTCGCGTTTTACTATTACTCGTACAAGAACGGCGTGCCCAAGGGATACCTGGCCACCGAGATGTCGTGGGTGGAAGAGGACAACGCGGCCATGACGAACACCGCGGTGAAGCTCGGCGGCAAGCCGTATCGCAAGTACCGGGTGTACGAGAAAGCCTTGTAGCACCCCGGTGGGGCGCGACCTGCTTCTTCGCAACGGATCCTTCCACACGATGACATCACGGCCGGCCCCTGCGCGGGCGGCTGCCATCCGTGACGGGCGCTTTCTGCACGTCGGCGACGAAGCTGACGCGCGCGCGGCGCTGGGTGGCTCCCCGGAAATCATCGACCTGCGCGGCGCCTGCGTGGTCCCCGGCCTGGTCGACGCCCACCTGCACTTCAAGTGGTACGCGCAGGCGCTCGCCTCCGTTGACGTGGAGGTGCCGACGCGGGAAGAGGCGGTGGCGCGGGTGGCCGCGCGCGCCGCTGCCACCCGCCCGGGGGACTGGGTCACCGGCTCCGGCTGGAACCAGAACGTGTGGGGGGAGGGAGGGTTCCCTGACCTCCGTTCCCTGGACGCCGCCGCGCCGCGCAACCCCGTGTGCCTGGAGGCCAAGAATGGCCACGCGCTGTGGGTGAACTCCCTGGCGCTGAAAGCGGCCGGCATCGGCCTGGAGACCGCTGACCCGGAAGGCGGGCAGATCGTGCATGGGCGGGACGGGGTGCCGAGCGGCATCCTCCTGGAAACCGCCATGCGCCTCGTGCAGTCCGTCGTTCCCGCCCCCTCTGCGGGGGAGCTTGCCCGGCTCATGAAGACCGCGCAGGCATCCGCGCACGCCGTGGGCCTCACCGGCATCCACGACTTCGACAGCATGCTCGCCTTCGAGGCGTTGCAGGAGATGGAGAGGCGCGGCGAGCTTACGCTGCGGGTGATGAAAGGCATTCCCCACGAGCACCTGTCCTCGGCGGTCTCTCTCGGGCTGAAGACCGGCTACGGCAGCGCGATGCTGCGGCTGGGGCCGCTGAAGATGTTCGCAGACGGCGCGCTCGGTCCCCAGACCGCATGGATGATCGCCCCGTACGAGGGATCCTGGTCAGTCGGAATCCCACGGCTTACCGCGGAGCAGATGGAGCACGACATCCGCCGGGCCAACGAGGCCGGGATCGGCTGCGCCATCCACGCCATCGGGGACGCGGCCTGCCGCGTCGTGCTGGATGCGTTCCAGGGCGCGGCCGCGGAGCGCGGTCCCGCCGCCCCGCTTCGAAACCGCATCGAGCACGCCCAGCTCCTTCATCCCGACGACATTTCCCGGTTTGCGCGCCTGGGCGTGATTGCCTCCATGCAGCCGCTGCATGCCACGTCGGACATGGTGATCGCGGATCGGTACTGGGGCACGCGCGCCAGCGGCGCCTACGCGTGGAAGTCCGTCCTGGACTCCGGTGCCGCGCTTGCGTTCGGCTCCGACTGCCCGGTGGAGGTCTGCAACCCGCTGGCGGGGATCCATGCCGCCGTGACGCGCCGGCGCGCGGACGGAAGCCCGGGACCGGAGGGCTGGAGACGCGAGCAGAGGCTTTCCGTCGAGCAGGCGGTGCGCGCCTACACCGTGGGCGCGGCGTACGCCGGCGGACGGGAATCCGAGCTGGGCACGATAGAGGCCGGCAAGCGCGCGGACATCACGGTGCTGGACGCCGACATCTTCTCCATTGATCCCCACGAGATTCGAAACGTGAAGCCCCGGTACACGATCGTGGACGGGCAGGTGGTGTTCTCCTCGCTGTAACGGCCGCTGCCGGCGTGCTACAGTCGATCCGCCGTGTCACGCGTCAGCGAGATCGTCACCATCTTCCTCGCCGTGTTCATCGTGGTGGATCCATTCGGGATCGTGCCCGTCTTCATCTCGCTCACGCCGGGGCTGACCCCGGCCCGGAGGCGCGCCACGATCCTGAAGGCGGTCATCGTCGCGTTCGTCGTCCTGTGCGTGTTCATCTTTACCGGCAACGTGATCCTGCGGTTTCTCGGCATCCAGCCGGGCAGCTTCTTCATCGCCGGCGGGATCCTCATGTTCATCGTGTCCATCGACCTGCTGCTTGGCAAGCCGGGGCGCACCAAGACGTCCGGGCCGGAGGCCGACGAGGAGCGGGACGACGTGTCGATCTTTCCGCTGGCCATCCCCATGCTCGCCGGTCCCGGGGCCATTACCACGGTGCTCCTGTACGTCAGTGAAGACCGCCTGCCCGCCTACCTCCCGCTCGTGCTCGTCGGGTCCGTGGCCCTGGCGCTGGCCATCGCGGCGCTCACCATGGGGCTGAGCGCCTTCTTCCTGCGCGTGCTCGGGAAGACGGGAGTGTCCGTCATCGAGAGGATCATGGGGATCGTGCTGACCGGGCTCTCCGTGCAGTTCGTCTATGATGGACTCGTGAAGCTCGGCGTGCTGGTCGCGCGATAATCGATCGCGCTATAGTCTGCCCATGCCGCACCTGCTCCCCCTGCGCAAACGTCCCCTGGACGTCATCCTCCTGGTGTACTTCCTCTTCAACCTCGTGGCGATCAGCTACCTGTTCGACATCGAGCAGATCATCATCACCGATGTCAGCCACTTCACCTACCCGGCGTGGCCGCCGAGGGCCATCGTGGATCTCGGTCACTGGTGGGGCGCCTCCTTCGACCCGCTCCTGAATGCCCGGCCCGTGTGGTGGCGCGCCACGATCTGGATCGACGCCATCTTTTTCGGGCCGTACTACGCCTTCGCCATCTACGCGTTCATCCGCGGCCGGAACTGGATACGCATCCCGAGCGTCATCTACGCCTCCGTCATGCTCACGAACGTCACCATCATCCTGAGCGAGGAGATCTGGGGGCCCCACGCCACGCCGCACCTCGCCAACGTGATTGGCGCCAACGCCGCGTGGGTCATCGCCCCGGTGCTTCTCATCTGGAAGATGCGGCGGGAGCCGTTTCCCGCGTCGTGAAAGGCATTGTCCCGTGAAGGAATACCCGCTGAAGGAGTTTCGCACCGCTCACGCGTTCGAGAAGTGGTTGTCCCTGAATCATGCCCGGGAGGAAGGGCTTCGTATCCGCATCGCGAAGAAGTCCTCCGGCATCCCCAGCATCACGTACGCCGAGGCGCTGGAGGTTGCCCTGTGCTACGGGTGGATCGACGGCCAGTCGAAGTCGATCGACGAGTCCTGGCACTGGCAGCAGTTCACGCCCCGTCGCGCCCGAAGCCTGTGGTCAACGCGGAACCAGGGGATCGTGGAGCGCCTCATCGCGGACGGCCGCATGAAGCCGTCCGGCCAGGCCGAGATCGAGCGCGCCCGGGCGGATGGCCGGTGGGACGCGGCCTACGACTCGCCGTCACGGGCAGAGGTGCCGCCGGACCTGGCGGCCGCGCTGCGGAAGTCACCGGAGGCCCGGCGGTTCTTCGAGGCGCTCGACTCCCGCAACCGCTACTCCATCCTGCACCGGCTCATGACCGCGAAGAAGTCGGAGACCCGCGCCCGGCGGCTCTCCACGTTCGTGCGGATGCTCCAGGAAGGTCGGACCATTCATCCCTGACGTTCCTGCAGGAACTTCGCCAGGAACTCGGCGGTGTACGAGCCGGGCGCCCGGCGCGCCGCGATCTTTTCCGGGGTGCCTTCCGCCACGATGCGCCCGCCGCCGCTTCCGCCCTCCGGCCCGAGGTCCAGCACCCAGTCCGCCTCGGCAATCACGTCCAGGTTGTGCTCGATGATCACCACGGTGTTGCCGGCGTCCACGAGCCGGTGCAGCACTCCCACGAGCTTCTCCACGTCCGCCATGTGAAGACCGATCGTGGGCTCGTCCAGCAGGTACAGCGTGCGAAGCCGCACGGCTCCCCGGCGCGCCGGGGCCGCCCCCTCGGTGGAAGCTTCTGCCTCCGCCGGCAGCGGCGCTTCCCCCGGCGCCAGGCGAGCCTTGGCCAGCTCCGTGACCAGCTTGATACGCTGCGCCTC
>DASRZR010000113.1:0-2944 GCA_035686185.1 Spirochaetia bacterium
GGGCAGGCTGCACACGGGCATCCTGAACTTCGCGGACCTTTTCGTGACGGCCGGCTGCGTGGTGCTGGTCTTCGCGCCCACCTCCAGTCGCCAGCAGGTGACAAACGGCAAGAGCCCGGGTTGATCGGACCCGGGCGGTTCCCCCGGGCGCCAGGCCCCGGGGAACGTGCGTTTACTGGAACAGCCTCAGGTACTGGCCGTATCCCGACTTGGCCATCTGCGCAACCGGGATGAACTTCAGGGATGCGGAATCCATGCAGTAGCGAAGGCCCGTGGGCATCGGGCCGTCGTCGAAGAGGTGGCCGAGGTGCGAGTCCGCGTAACGGCTCCTCACCTCGGTCCGGACCATCCCGAAGCTGCGGTCGATCTTGAGCACCACGTTGCTGGGCACCAGTGGACGGGTGAAGCTCGGCCACCCCGTGCCGGAGTCGAACTTGTCCGTGGAGCTGAACAGCGGCTCGCCGGAAACGATGTCCACGTAGATCCCGGCCTGCTCGTTGTTGAAATACTCGTTCTGGAACGGCGGCTCGGTACCATCGTTCTGCGTGACGTCGAACTGCATGGGGTTGAGCATCTTCAGAAGTTGGTCCCGTGCGGGCTTCTTCCAGGCCCCGGCCACCGCCGTGGGCGGCGCCGCGGGATCCATCAGCACCGAAGGTCCCCACACGCGCGTGAAGAACTCCTTGCGCCCGGACTGGAGGTAGTAGTCCCGGTAGTTCTGTGGGTTCTTCTTCGAGTAGTCCTGGTGGTATTCCTCCGCGGGGTAGAACGCGCCTGCCTTCAGGACCTGCACCACGATGGGCCCGGGGAGCTTTCCGGATTTCGCCAGGGCGGCCTTGGACGCCTCCACCTGGTCCTTCTGCTGATCGTTGAGGTAGTAGACGACGGGCCGGTACTGTGGACCGCGGTCCACAAACTGCCCGCCGGCATCCGTCGGGTTGGTGTGGTGCCAGTAGGTGTCCAGGAGGTCCTGGAACGAGACGCGGGCCGGGTCCCAGCTCACCTGCACCGCTTCCACGTGGCCGCCGGCGGCGTAGGTGTCGTAGGTGGGCCGCTTCGTGGTCCCGCCGGTGTAGCCCGAGACCGCATCGATCACGCCGTAGACGCTTTCGAAGGCGGCCTGCATGCTCCAGAAGCAGCCCCCGGCGAATATGGCCGTCTGGGGCTTGCCCGCGGGGGCAAGCGGACCGGCAAACGCCGACGCGGCGCCTGCGAGCGCGAGTATGAAGACGATGAATCTCTTCATCGATCGTTCCTCCTTGCCGTTGGCAGGATGATGGCGATCACCCGAAGGTGAACGCGAACAGTCTGAGCTTTCCTTTCACGTCCAGCCGCAGCACGTGCGGCCCCGCGGCCTGCAGCCCGACGAGCTGGTACATGCGGCTCTCCGACGGCGCGAGCGTCCCCTTCCTCACGTCGGGCGTGTCCGTCGCGGGGGCGCCGTCCACCAGCACGGAAATGCGCGCGTCCCGCTGCTCCGGTTCGATCACGAGGAACACGTTCTTCGCGTCGAACCCGAGCTGCAGTGTGCCGGATTCGGAGGGCACCACGTACTGCGGCGTGATGGTCCAGGTCCCCGTGAGGTTCCACTCCCCGTTGGCGGGCTGCCGGGCCGGCTGGTAGCTCGCCGGCTGGTCGGCCACCGGGGCCGTAGCGGAGGCGAATCCCCTGGCGCGGTCATAGCCGAGGTACGTCTCGGGCGTGTTGGACTCCAGGCGCAGGTCCGGCCGGGACACGATGCCGCCGACGTCCGAGCCGGCTTCCCTGAGCAACTGCTGTATCACCTTCTCCGAGACGTCGTATTCGCCTTCCCCGTAGTGGAAGTAGCGCACGCGGCCCTTGGCATCTATGAAGTAGTGCGCCGGCCAGTACTGGTTGGCCCACGCGTTCCATTCCATGTAGTCGTTGTCCTGGACCACCGGCCAGGTGACGCCGAGCTCGTGGATTGCGCGCGCCACGTTGGCGGAGCTCTTCTCGAACTCGAACTCCGGGGTATGCACGCCGACGATCACCAGGCCCTTGTCGTGGTACGCGGAGTACCAGGCCCTGAGGTAGGGCAGCGTGCGGACGCAGTTCACGCAGCTATAGGTCCAGAAGTCCACCACGACCACCTTGCCGCGCAGCGCCTTCAGGTTGAGCGGCATGGAGCCGCCCTGCGACGTCTGGCCCGGCGCGGCCGAAAGCCCCTCGGTGTTGAACCAGGTCCCGTTGGTCACGAAATCCGGGGCCGCGCCGAAATCTCCGAGCACGCCGTTGCCCGGCGCGGACTCCGGTGCCTGGAACACTCCAGGGGCGGAGGCGGTGACAGCGGGCGCCGTGGACGGGCTTCGTCCCTTCAGTGCGGACTTGACCGGCGTGGCCTGCTCGATCGCGGTGAGCCCGCTTCCGTAGTTCGGCAGCGCCCTCAGGACGAAGGTCTGGAACCGCCGGTCCCACCCCATGCCGATGGCCACGCCGACCACGATCATGAGGACGCCGAAGCCCCTCTGGATTCCCGCCGCGTTTCGCGTGAGCGCGGGCACCCGAGAGAGCAGGGCGCGACCGCCGAGCATGACGCCGAGCATCGGGATTGCGGTGCCGATGGTGTAGGCCAGCGTGATGAGCACCGAGCCCCCGTCCACGTGCTGGGTCAGCGCGAGGCTGATGACCGAGGCCATGATCGGACCCACGCACGGCGTCCAGATCAAACCGAGGCTCAGGCCGACCACGACGCCGCTCCAGAACCCGCGCCGGCGGCCGGCGGCGGCTCCCACCTTGGATGCGCCGCCGGCCGTCGCGGCACCGCCGCCGCCCGGGGAGCCGCCCACGGTCACGGGCGCCGCCTGGCGCCGCGCCACGCGGGAAGCCAGCATCTCGAACCGGACCTGAAGCCATGGCACCAGCATCACGAGGCCGAACAGGACGATGAGGACCACCGCGGCGATGCGAAGCGCATCCACGGGGA
>DASRZR010000114.1:0-8341 GCA_035686185.1 Spirochaetia bacterium
CGCGGCCTGCGCCACCGGGAGGCATGCCATCGCGTTCGCCCTGTCCGGACGGGAGGCGGCCGGTGCCGATCTGAGCCCCGTCATGGTGGAAGCCGCGCGGGAGAACGCGCGCGCGGCCGGGGTGAGCGCCCGCTTCGAAACGGCCGGCTTCGGCGCGCTCGCCGCCACGTTCGGTGGCGGCTACGACGCGGTGACCTGCCTGGGCAACTCGCTGCCGCACCTTCCCGACGAGGCGTCCCTGGATGTGTGCCTGCGGGACTTCGCCGCCCTGCTCGCGCCCGGCGGCCGGCTCGTCATCCAGGATCGCAACTACGATCGGCTGCTGCGCGAGCGCCAGCGCTTCGCGCCGCCCGTCTCCCGTCGCGGTCCGGAAGGAGAGACGCTGTTCCTGCGCATCACGGACTTCCCGGGTCCCGGCGCGCCGGACGCGGAACAGGTGGAGTTCACGATCGTCACGCTGAGGTACCGCGGCTCTTCCTGGAGCATGGACACCCGCACCACGCGCCTTCGCGCGCTGCGGCGGGAAACGCTGGAAGCGGCGCTGGGGCGAGCGGGATTCACCTCGGTGCAGGCCTGGGGCGGCTATGACCTGACACCGTTCGACTCCCCGGCAACGGCGGATCTTCTCATCGTCGCCACGCGCTGAGGCTCAGCGGGCCTGCGCGGGGACGGCCTGCTCCAGGAGCACGCTGCCGTCTTCAATGGAGACGATCACTGCTTTCACCGGCACGTCACGGTGCGCCTGCTCGCGGGCCTTCTGCACAAGGGCGAGCAGCCCCCGGCAGCACGGCACCTGCATCATCATCACGGTGAGCGAGGCAATCTGTGCGTGGTCGATCAGCGCCGTGATCTTCTCCCGGTAGACGTCCTGGCCGTCATCCAGCTTCGGGCAGGCGATGGCGAGTGATTTCCCTCTCAGGTAGGAGGAGTGGAAGGACCCGACGGCGTAGGCCACGCAGTCGGCGGCCAGCACCACCTCAGAGCCATGGAAGCGAGGCGCCATCGGCGAGAGAAGGTGAAGCTGGATGGGCCAGTTCGTGAGCGCGGACGGAGCAGCGTCGGAAGGGGAGGCCGTGGGCGCCTCCCCAGCGGGACGACCGGGAGCCGCCGGGCGGACGGGCGCGGCCGGGCGCGCCGGGGAGAACCCCGGCGGCACCGGGATACCGGCGGAGCCCAGCCAGCCAAGGGCCTGCGCGAGGTAGCGCTCCTCGCCGTGCGCCGCAAGGTGCTCGAGGTGCGCCCGGATGGTGCCGGCGCCCTGGGGCGCGATGTTCGCCATGGCGCGCGCCTCGTCGTAGGGCTCCGCCTCGCGCTGGATGAGCGCGATCGCCCCCTCCGGGCAATGGCCGACACACGCGCCCAGGCCGTCACAGAACAGGTCGCTGATCAGTCGTGCCTTGCCGTCGATGACCTGCATGGCCCCCTCCGGGCAGTTGGGGATGCACAGCCCGCAGCCGTTGCACTTCTGCTCATCGATGGAAATGATCGTCCGCATGCTCATGACGTGAATCTGCCACGGACCCGTGCCGGGTGCCTTGACGTGGATCAACCGCGGCCCGGCAGGCTACAATGGCCGTCGTGGACGTCCAGTCCCTGCTCGAGCAGTCTGACTTCTTCCGCGCGCTGTCCCCGGCGCGCCGGCGGTCCATCGGGGCCATCTGCATCCCCAAGGCGCTGTCCCGTCGCCAGACGCTGTTCATGGAAGGGGAGACGGGCCAGTCGATGTACCTCATGGCCCAGGGAGTGGTGCAGCTTTTCAAGACATCCGCGGAAGGGAAAGAGGTCGTGATCAAGCTGGTCCGGCCCGGGGAGATCTTTGGCGAGGTAGTGCTGTTCCAGCGGGACCGCTACCCGGTGAGCGCCTGCGCCCTGACCCCTGCCGAGGTGTTCCTGCTTCCTCGGCGCCAGTTCGACCTGCTCCTGGACGACGGGGAGTTCCGTCGGGAGTTCATCGGGATGCTGCTGGAGAAGCAGCGGTTTCTCGCGGAGCAGATATTCCGCTTTTCCGCCCTTGACGTTGAGCAGAGGTTCTTTCACTTCCTGCGGGAGCAGTACGGGGAGCGGGAGGAGTACACGGTGGACGTGACCAAGCGCGAGCTGGCCGCCGCCATTGACGCGCTTCCGGAGACGCTTTCCCGGCTCCTCCTCAAGCTCAAGGAGGAGGGGGCCATCCTGTGGGAGGGGGGCAGTCTCCGGGTGAGGAAGGGATTCTGGCAGGACCGCGTGGAGGCGCGGGCCTGAGCCGGGCCGTCGCGCGGCGTCCTGCGCGCGGGGGTGCGAGACCGCGCCCCACGCCGATCAGTTCTTGGACTTGTCCACCAGCCGGTTCTTCGCGATCCAGGGCATCATGGAGCGCAGCCTCTCCCCCACGCTCTCCAGCTGGTGCTTCGACCCCTCTTCCCGCATCTTCAGGAACGCCTTGCGTCCGCTCCTGTTCTCCCCCATCCAGTTCTTCGCGAACGTGCCGTCCTGGATCTCCTTCAGGAGCTGCTTCATCGCCTTCTTGGTCTCCGAGGTGATGACGCGCGGACCGGACACGTAGTCACCGTACTCGGCGGTGTCCGAGACGGAGTAGCGCATGAGGGACAGCCCGCCCTCGTAGATCAGGTCCACGATGAGCTTCATCTCGTGAATGCATTCGAAGTAGGCCATCTCGGGCGCGTAGCCGGCCTCCACCAGCGTCTCGAAGCCGGCCTGCATGAGGTGGGACACGCCGCCGCACAGCACGGCCTGCTCTCCGAAGAGGTCCGTCTCCGTCTCCTCGCGGAACGAGGTCTCGATGACGCCTGCCTTTGCCCCGCCGATGCACAGCGCGTAGGCGAGCGCCGTCTCCCGCGCCTTGCCGGTGGGGTTCTGCGAAAGGGCGATGAGGCACGGCACGCCGAAGCCCAGCTCGAACTGGCGGCGCACCGTGTGGCCCGGACCCTTGGGCGCCACCATGGCCACATCCACGCCCGCCGGGGGAACGATCTGCCCGAAGTGGATGTTGAACCCGTGCGCGAACAGCAGCGTCTTGCCGGGCGTGAGCCCCGGGGCGATGTCGGTCTTGTACACGTCTCCCTGCAGGTGGTCCGGGATCAGGATCATGACCACGTCGGCCCACTTCGCGGCTGCCGCCGTGTCCATGACGGTGAGGCCCGCCTCTTTCGCCTTCTTGACCGAGGGGCTGTCCGGCCGCAGGCCGACCGTCACCTCGACACCGGAATCCCGAAGGTTGTTGGAGTGGGCGAATCCCTGGCTGCCGTAGCCGATCACCGCCACCTTCTTCGTGCGGATCCACTCCGACTTGATATCCTTCTCATAGAATATGTTCATTCCGGCGTCTCCCTTTGCGCCATTGTCTGTCATACCCGACCGAAAAAGTCAACGATTCGGAGCCCAGCTCGGCGTTCGACGCCCGGAAGGCCCGCCGTCAGTTCTCCAGGATGGTGATCTCCACGCGCCGGTTCCTGCGCCGGCCCTCCTCCGTGGAGTTGTCCCCGATGGGAGCCTCCGCGCCTCGGCCCCGCACCGTCACCTGGTCGGCCCGGCGCGCCCCCTGGGACAGCAGGTACTCGGCAGCGGCCCGCGCGCGTTTCTCGGACAGCGCCTGGTAGTCTTCCTCCGTGTAGCCGGGCGCCCGGGCGGTGAAACCGCTGACGGCGATGTCCCGGTCCGGGTACTTCTTCAGTATGTCGGCGATGCGCCGCAGCTTGTCCTGCTCCGCCGGCAGGAGCTGGTCCGAGTTCGGCGGGAAGTTCACGTTCTCCAGCGTGATGGTGACGCCCTCATCCGTCGGCGCCACGGTCACGTCCGGCACCTTCTGCTGATCAAGCTGCTGCTGGATGTCACCCGCGGTCTTCGACCGGTCCAGCGGCTCGGCGGCCACCAGCCGTCCTTCCGAGGTCCCCACGAACTCCACTTCATCTCCGGAGTCCAGCGTGAAGACGAAATCGAACGACTCTTTGTCGTACAACGGACGGCGCCCGGCGAGATCCCACCAGAACGTCTGGTGGGACTCCCCGGAGACCCGCACGGGATATCGCCGGGCCGGCCCGGTGGGGGGAGTGGTGACCCGGTGGAAGATCTCGTAGTCGATGGAGAATACCGCGCTCGCGGTGCCCTCGTGATCCTCGTTGCGCAGGTATCCGTAGCGGACCGCGATGGGGAACGAGAACGGGGCCGACATGCCGAAGTTGGCGCGGAAGTCATGCGTCTCGCTCCCCGGGGCGGTCCACGAATCTCCCGGCTTCAGGTCCCCCTCCGGGAACAGCGGTACGTCCCGGACCGTCGGCATGAACAGGGAGGGATCAACGGTGTACGCGCCCCGTGCATCCCGCCAGAACTGGGACGTGTATTCCTCGCTCCACTCGTAGACGTCCTGGGAACCGTACGCCCGCTCCGACGTCTGGAACAGGGCGTCGTGGTTGCCCGCGTCCCCCCGGGTGTCCGTCACGCTGACGGAGATGCGGTCCAGGATGTCCGAGTCGTGAGAGAAGCGGCCGTTGACGTACACCGATTCGTGCACCTGGGAAACGATGCGGTACTTCTCTCCCTTCGTGTAGCCGAATCGGAACACGTCGGCCTGCAGGCCGACGGCCGCGAACAGGGCGGCCACGCTCAGGACCACGACCCGGGCCGTGCGTGTTCCTTGACACCGGCCTGTCATTCAACTATCCTCGCGAAAAACAGATGCACCCTGCAAGCGTACCATCACAGGACGACGTTCTCCAGCTGTTCCGGCGTGCGGGGTTCCCCTCTCTTACTCCTCTCCAACAGAAGCTGGTTCCGCTCCTGCTGAAGAACCGGGACGCCGTGGCAGAGGTCTCCGAGGGAGGCGGGACAAGCGCCGCCGTGGTTGCCCCGCTCGTGCTGGGGCTGCGAGGGGCCGGTCCGGCGCTGCGCGCGCTGCTGCTGGTGCCCGCCGCCCCGGACGTGGGCAAGCTCGCGCGCGCCTACGCACGGTTTACCCGCGTGGTACGGGACGCGCCCTCGTTCGTGTCCCTGGGAGAGACGGAGGATGCCCGGCGGGAGGAACGGCGCCTGGAGCGGGAGGCGGCCATCGTGGCCGGCACCGTGGAGCGCGTCATCGACCACATCCGGCGCGGCAGTATCTCCTTTGCCGGCCTGCAGACGCTCGTCATCCGGGAGCCCCCGGCGGAGTCCCGCGCGGATTTCGTGCGGGACGTGCAGTTCATCTTTGCCAAGTGCGGGGAGCGTCCCCGCGTGGTGCTGCTCACCCGGGCCCCGCTGGCCCCGGACGACGAGCTTCTTCAGATTCTCCACCATCCGCTCAGCCTGGGGAGCCAGGACCGCGAGGGTCCGGCACCGGCGTTCTCCCACGCCGTGATGCTGACGGAGGGACGGCCCGCGGCCGACGTGCTGGCGCGCGCCGCCCTTGGTCTGCGCCTGCCGCCGCTGGTGGCATTCCATGCCCCCCGGACGGACGCCTCCGCGCTGGCGACGGCGCTGCGGTCGCGCGGCCTGCGTTCGGACGGGCTGCCGCCGTCCAGCCGGGTGCAGGGTCGGCGGGACATGCTCCTTGCGTTCACCCGCCGGGAGCTGGATGTCCTGCTGGTGCCGCTGGCCGGGGCGTCCGCCTCGGACCTGGAGGCAGTAGAGCCGGCCCAGGTCGTTTTCCTGGATCTCCCCACCGCTTCTTACCGTTCGCCCGGTGGGGTGCTGAAGCGCGCGAGTGTTCTCGCGTTCGGCGAACGGGACCGTGACCTCGGCAAACTGCAGGAGGCGTTTGGCGTGGCGTTCGACAAGAAAGACATTCCGGATGACGATGCGCTCCTCTCGGGGGCCATCGACCGCGTTCTTTCAAGGATCAAGGACGAGGACAAGTCGGAGCTGGCGCGGCTGCGCGCCCGGATCCGCAAGCAGGTCCCGTTCCTGATGAGGCCGCTGTTCATGGCTTCGCTGCTGAAGTCCCAGCTGCCGGCCCGGAGCGCGGCCAGCGCCCCGGCGGCACGGCCGGCGTCCTCCCGCCCTCGCGGGGCGGGTGCTCCGGTTGCTCCGGCCGCCCAGGTCCCGCCCCGGGGCCAGCGGGGGAGGTTCGGCCGCAGCGTGGAGGGCGTCCGTGGCGAGCCGGTCCGGGCGGAGAGCACACGGGAAAGCGCCCGTGGCGCGGGAGACCGCGCGGGGCCGCCCGCCTCGGGAGACTCCACCCAGCTCTTCGTTTCCATCGGGAGGAACCGGCGTGTCTACGCGCGTGACCTGACCGAGCTGTTCAGCAGCCGGTTGCAGCTTGCCCCCGGAGACATCCGTGACGTGCGCGTGTTCGACAAGTACTCGTTCGTCGACATCGCCCCGGCGCGCGCGGAGGAGGCCATCCAGCAGCTCAACGGCGTGGAGCTCAAGGGACGGCCCCTCACGGTGAACTACGCCAAGAAGAAGGAAGAGAACAAGGCGACGTGACGGCCAAGCCCCCGGCGGTTCCCGAACCGCCGGTCACTGCGTCTGTCCGTGACCTCCTGGCGGCGTTCCCCGGGAGCCCCTGTGAAGTGGAGATCGGCTGCGGCAACGGCCATTTCCTTGCCTCCTACGCGACGGGGCGGCCGGGGACGCTCCTCATCGGCATCGAGATCAAGTCGCGCCGATGCCGTCGCGCGCGGGAGAAGGCGGAGAAGCGGGGCCTGGCCAACCTCCACATCCTGCAGGGCCCGGCAGAGGCATTCCTGGGGGACTTCCCCCCCGGCTCCGTGGATGCGTTTCACATCTACTTCCCCGACCCGTGGCCCAAGAGCCGGCACCGCAAGCGGCGCTTCTTCACGATGGAGCGTCTTCGCGAGATGGCGGACCTCCTGCGACCCGGAGGCCGGCTGCATTTCGGCACGGACTTCTTCGACTACTATCTGCAGGCCAAGGTCCTGGTGGCGCTGCACGGGGGATTCGATCTCTCGGAAGAGCCCGCCCCCGGGCCCGTCCTCTCCTCGATGTTCGGCCAGCGTTTCGTGGAAGCGAACAAGACCATCCGTCTTTTCACCGCGGTCCGCTCGCGCTCAGCGGACGACCAGGTTCAACAGCAGGAACACCAGGGGTAGGTTCACCAGCACGTCCAGCCCGATCAGCGCCACGGAGAGCAGTGCGCTCTTCCGCGCGGCGCGCTCGGCGCGCCGCGCGAGCTCCTGCGGGCTCCCCGGGAGCACGACGTGGTCCGCCATCGGGTCCGACGTGCGCAGCAGCTCCACGCCATCCTCGCGTTCCCGGTAGCCGCAGAACGCCACGACTTCCCGCGGCGTCCCCGGCGCCATCCGTCCGGAAGGCAGGTCCAGCTCCAGGCGCGTGATGCCGGGGGGCAGCTCAAGGCGCGCCCCCTCACTCAGGATGACCGCGGGGTCGTTCTCGTCACGGGTCCCCCGGACCATGAGGTACGGCTCGAAGTCCGGCAGGAGCGTGGCGCGCCGGCTCCGGGAGGAGCCCGGTGAGGCGGGGAACCAGCGCAGCGGAAGGCTCACCACGTCGCGCTGCACGCGCAGCATGCGGGCCTTCTTCCACGCGGCCCGGTAGGCGAAGTACAGGGGAACGCCGGGAGGAAGAAATGGCGCCAACGGGGCCAGGCCGGCGGTGAGGGCCAGGAGCGCCACCAGGCGCTCGGGCAGGCCCAGCAGGCCCAGGGCAAGCAGCACGAGGGACAGGGAACCCACCGCCACGGAAGGCAGCGTGACCGGGTTGATGTACTCATTGCGCTGGCGGCCGCCGCTGATGGCGTGAAGCACCACCTTGTCCCGGGGACAGTCGTGGATGACGACGAGGAGCCGCGTCCGGCCGCTCGATCGGAACACCGCCCGGCCGTCTTCCGTGAACAGCGCTCCTCCGACGAAGACCGGCGTGCCCTCCGGCAGGGAGAAGATCCGGTTCCAGGGCACGCTTCCCAGCGCCGCACCGGACATGGCGCGGGGCGAAAGGGAAAACCCCTCGGCGCGCTCGATCTCCGGAATGAGGTACACGCGCACGTTGCGCAGGTCGGCGGCCACGGAGAAGCGCCCGTTCGTCAGCCAGATGCGGTCATTCCCCTGGATCGCTTCCAGGGTCCCGAAGAAGCGGTAGCAGCCGGCCGGGGCGGCGCGCTGCTGGCCCATGACCGCCGGGCCGGCGGTGGGGTAGTGGGACACGGTGGTGACGGTGGTGCGGAACCGGCGCCAGCGGCGCCGCGCGAACACCGCGCCCACCGCGGGAAGGACCGCGTAGAACAGGACGGCGACGGCGATGACCACGACGACCGTTCTACCCATGCGTTGTATTGATCAAGGGCCTGCGATCCTTTACCCTGCATCTTACCATGGTAGAAAGAGTTGTCGTAGGCCCGTGGAAGACAAATTGTTATATCTACTCCAGCACCAAGAAGGAATGCATCGTC
>DASRZR010000115.1:0-2481 GCA_035686185.1 Spirochaetia bacterium
ACTTCCGCATGCCGGACGGGTTCGAGAACTTCGTCTACCTCAGCCAGGTCCAGCAGGCGCTGGCCATCAAGACCGCCGTGGAGTACTGGCGCAGCCTGCGCCCGCTGTGCATGGGGACGCTGTACTGGCAGCTGAACGACAACTGGCCCGTCTGCTCATGGTCTTCCATCGAGTACGACGGCTCGTGGAAGCTCCTGCACCATGCCGCCCGTCGGTTCTTCTCCCCGCTTCTCCTGTGCGCGTGGGTCAAGGACGGCGAGGTGTCGGTCATGCTGGTGAACGACCTTGCGTCCGAGGTGCGGGCCAGGGCCGTCGTCTCCGTGGTGGGCTTCGACGGCGCCGTGCTGCGTGAGCAGTCCCTGGAGGCGCGCGCACCCGCCGGCAGCGCACGCCGGCTCGCCTCCTGGCCCGTCCCGGGTCTCGCCGACCGGCCCGAGAACGCATTCGTGCACCTGGCCCTGGAGCATGGCAGCGAGAGCTCTTACAACGAGCTGTTCCTGGCCGAACCCAAGCGCTCGCCGCTGGCCCGTGCCCGGGTGACCGCGGACGCCGCCGCGGGAGGGTCGGGCCCGGGAAGCCCCTTCGCCGTGCGCCTGGTCTCGGACGCGCCGGCGTTCCATGTCGCGCTGGAAACGGGGGACATCCGGGGCGAGCTCTCCGACAACGACTTCACCCTGCTGCCGGGCACCCCGCGCACCGTGGAGTTCCGGCCGTACGCCGCGGTGACGCTGGAGAAACTGCGGCGCAGCCTTTCCGTGAGACACCTGAGAGACACGTACCGGTAGCCGGCGGCCCGGCCCGGGGCCGCGATCTCAGCTCGGCGGTCCGCACGGTGCCGCCCGGGCGGAGTGCCGCCCGGGCGGAGTTGACAGTATACTTCCGTCGTGGACGAAGCTGGGAAGGCGCCGTCCCTGCCGCATCATTCCCCTTCACTGATCGAGACCATCCTCCGGGCCGTCGAGAAGCGCCGGTGGATCGCCCTGCTCCTCGGCCTGGGCTCATTCGCGGTGATCGCCGTCGTGGACCTGCTCACGCCGGAGGAACTCTCCTTCGCGCTGTTCTATTTCATGCCCGTGGGGCTGCTGGCGGCGTTCCTGGGAGGGCCGTGGCCGTGGCTGGCCTCCGTGGCCGGCGCGTTTCTCTGGCCGGTGGATCACCTCGTTCGCGGCGAGATTGCGTCCCTGGGCACCACCGTGGCATGGTGGGAATCCTCGGTGCGGCTGGGCTGCTACGCGGCGTGGATCGTCTGCCTGCGCTTGATCCGCCGCTACGTCGATCGTCAGCGGCAGGCGGACCGCGACCTCCGCGGGGCCCTCGCGGCGGTCCAGGAGAGCGAGGGGCGCTACCGCGAGGTGTTCGAGCACAGCTCCAACGGCATCCTCATCCTGGACGTCCTGCCCGGACCGCGATTCCGCGTGGCCGCCATGAACCCCGAGGTCGAGCGCATCACCGGCATCCCGGCTGCCCGGGCCGTCGGTCGGTTCGTGGATGAGCTGCTCAAGCCCTCCACGGCGGAGCTGCTGACCGCGAACTACCGGCGGGCGGTCCTGCAGAACGCCGAGCTGGAGGTCGTGGGGACCGCCGAGCTGCCCTCCGGCTGGAAGGACTTCAGGACCACCATCATCCCGCTTGCCGGCATGGACGGCCGCGTGTTCCGCCTCATCGCGCTTCCGACGGACGTCACGGAGCACAACCGCGTGGAAGCCGCCATGCGGGAGAGCCAGCAGCGCTACCGCGAGGTATTCGAGAATACCTCGGACGGAATCTTCGTCATCGATGTGACCCCCGACCGGCACTTCCGTATCGCGGCGTACAACCCGACCATGGAGCGCATGACGGGTTTTCGAAACGAGGACGTGGCGGGGAAGCTCAACGAGGAGCTCCTGCCGCCGCGGACGGCCGCCGCGGTGCAGGCGAACAACGAGCGGTGCCTGGCCGCCGGGGTGCCCATCAGCTTCGACGAGGAGCTGGACCTGCCGCGGGGGCATTTCTGGTGGCACACCACGCTCGTGCCGGTCCGCGGCGCGGGCGGCGAGATCGTTCGCCTCATCGGCGTGTCCAGCGACGTGACGGAGACCATCCGGACCCAGCGTGCGCTGCGCCAGTCCGAGGAGAAGTTTTCCAGGGCATTCCACGCCAGCCCGGACTCCATTACCATCACGCGCCTGTCCGACGGCGTGCTCCTCGAGGTCAACCAGGGGTTCCTGGATGCCTACGGCTACGAGCGGGAGGAGGTCATCGGGCGCTCCTCGCTGCCGGACGTGCTCGGGCTCTGGACGGACGCGGGCGACCGGCAGCGCCTGACCGATCAGCTTCGGGAAAAAGGCGAGGTTACCGGTTTCGAGGCGAGGATGCGGCGAAAGGGCGGCGAGATCCGCTACTGCATCCTGTCCTCCCGGGTGGTGGAGATCGGGGACGAGAGGTGCATCCTCACGATTTCCCGGGACGTGACCGAGCGGCGCAGGATGGAAGAGGCCATCC
>DASRZR010000116.1:0-6369 GCA_035686185.1 Spirochaetia bacterium
CGGCTCGCAGTTCGGGCGGCAGGAATGGTTGATGTAGCGGCTCAGGTTCTCCCGGCCGACGCCGTCCACGATCCAGCGCGAGTTCACCTCGAACAGGTAGCGTCCGCCCCGACGGTAGGCCTCCTCTGCCGGCAGCAACTCTCCCGTGTACTCGATCACGAGCTTCCCGCGCCGGATCGGCTCCCGTGCAAACAGCCCCAGGCCGATCGAGGATCGCTTGACCGCGAACCGGCCCTTGTCCGAGTGTGTTTCGTAGCGTTTCATGTTTCGGGCCGACGGAGCCTACACCGAAGAGGCGCCGCGCGTCAGCCGGAGGCTGTGACTGCGGAGGCGGTCCCTTCGGCGCCGGGGTCCACCACGTCCAGCCGGTCTGCGCGGCGCAGCGCGGGGAACAGGAGGACCCACGCGACCACCACGACGAGCGTGCCTACGCCTCCGGCCACCGCGGCCGGCACCACTCCTATCCAGGCCGCCGTCACCCCCGACTCGAACTCGCCCAGCTGGTTGGACGCCCCGATGAAGATGGAGTTGACGGCGCTCACCCGGCCCCGTTTCTCATCGGGGGTGTGAAGCTGCACCAGCGTGTGGCGCACCACGACACTCACCATGTCCGCCGCCCCCAGGCCGGTGAGCACGGCCAGCGACACCGCGAAGCTTCGGGACAGGCTGAAGGCGACGGTAAGCGCCCCGAACAGCGCCACGCAGGCGAACATGCGCGAGCCGGCTCGTCGCGTCAGCGGCCGCTGGGCGAGCAGCACGGCCATGGCCGCGGCGCCTACCGCCGGGGCGCTGCGCAGCAGGCCCAGCCCCCAGGGCCCGACGTGGAGGATGTCGCGCGCGTAGATCGGCAGGAGCGCCGTGGCCCCTCCAAACAGCACCGCGAACAGGTCCAGGGAAATGGCCCCGAGGATCACCGGCCGGGAGAAGACGAACCGCAGTCCTTCCAGCACCTCGTCCAGCCCGGGCTTCGACTCTGAGGCGACACGCAGCCGGGCGCGCACGCGAAGGATCAGGAGCGCGGCGCAGGCGTAGCACGCCGTGGACACGGCGTAGACGACACTGGGGCCGAACGCGTAGAGCAGCCCGCCGATGGCCGGGCCGGCTATCGTTGCCACCTGGAATGTGCTGGAGTTCCAGGCCACGGCGCGCGTGAACTCTTCCCGCGGCACCAGCAGGGGAAGCAGGGACTGCGTGGCCGGCCCGAGGAACGCCTGGGCCACTCCCAGGAGCGCCACCACCGGGAAGATTGCCCCGGCGCCCGCGTGCGGCGACAGCGAGATGACGAGCAGGAGCGCCGCCACGCCGCCCTCCACGGCAATGCCAGCCGCGAGGATGGTCTTGCGATTGTAACGGTCCGCGGCCAGCCCTCCGGGAAGCGCCAGCAGGAGCGCCGGAAGGAACTGGGAGAGGCCCACCATGCCGAGGGCAAAGGCGCTGTGCGTGAGGTCGTACACGTGCCAGCCCACGGCCACGGTCAGCATCAGCCCCGACAGGGAGGCAAGCGCCCGTGCCGCGAGGAAGGCGCGAAAGTTGGGACTGCGCAGGACGGTGAGGCCGGAGGAGTCACGGGGCATGGTCGAAACCTACGCAAAGGGACGCCCGGAGAAAAGGGGGGGCGGCGCCGCTTCGGGCCCCCTGCGCATCGGTCCCGAAGGGGCCTTCCCTTGCTCCGAGCGATCTCCTAATCTTGGGATCGAATGAAGGTGTTCGTCGTCGCACTGGCCGCCGGCGTCCTGTTCGTTTCCGGATGTGCCTCCCAGGCGGGGTACCTGATCAAGGAAGGCTCCGCGCTGCTCAAGTACAGCACCGGGGCTCGGCCCGTCGCGTCTCTCCTGTCAGACCCCTCAACGCCGGCGGACACGCGTCAGTTCCTCCGCAGCGTGCAGAGCATACGGGCGTTCGCCACCACGCAGATCGGGCTGAAGAGCAACGACAACTACACGCGCTACAAGGAGGTAGACCGGGACCACCTGGTGGACGTCGTGCAGGCGTGCGATGCCGCCTCTTTCGATGCGTACCAGTGGGACTACCCGTTCCTCGGCCGCCTGCCGTACCGGGGCTACTACGACCGTGCGGACGCGGACACCGAGGCGGCCCGGCTCCGCAAGGAAGGCTACGACGTGATCGTTCGGCCCGTGGATGCGTTCAGCACCCTGGGGTTCCTGCCGGATCCGCTGTACTCGTTCATGAAGCGCTATTCGCCCTTCGAGCTTGCCTCCACGCTCATCCACGAACAGACACACGCCACGCTGTTCCTCAAGGGCCAGCCGGACTTCAACGAAGAGATGGCTTCATTCGTAGGCGACACGGGTGCCTTCCTCTGGCTGGAGAGGACCTATGGCTCGGATTCACCGCAGGTCCATGACGCGGAGGCCCCGCGCGCCGACTCCGAGCTGTTCGTCTCCCTTCTCCACGGCCTCGCCGTCCGCCTGCAGTCCGTCTACGAGTCCGGCGCGCCGCGGGAGGAGAAGCTCGCTCAAAAGAAGCGGATCATCGATGAGTTCACGGCCGGCCTGGCGGACGGGAAGGCCCTTGGCTTCCAGACCGAGGGCTACGCGCACCTCGACCGGCTCCGGCTGAACAACGCCTACCTTTCGCTGTACCGTCTGTACACGGACGACGTGCCGCTTTTGAAACAGTGGTACGACACCCATTGCGGCTCCGACCTGACGCGCTTCCTGAAGTCCATGAAAGAGCTGGCCGCTCACGGAGACGTGAAGGCGCAGATCAGGACCGCGCTGGGCACGAGCTGACGCCGGTCGTCCCGGGAGGTTCTGTGACCATGCACGCGCGCAAGTATTCCCTGGCTCCCCGGGCGGTGCCCCGGGTACATACCGCCCACCGTCGCATCGTCACCGAGCTGCCGGTGCCGGACTCCGTGCCGCTCCTGGAGGAGCTGGAGCGCCGGGAGCCGTCCTCCATGCAGGGCCAGCCCCCGGTGATCATCGACCACGCGGAGGGCTGGCACGTTTCCGACCGGTGGGGCAACACGTGGCTGGACTGGTCCTCCGGCGTGCTCATCTCCAACCTGGGCAACTCGAGTCCGGCCATCGTGGCCGCGCTCCGCTCCATGCTGGACCGCCCGCTTCTCAGCACGTACGTGTTCGCCCACGAGCAGCGCGCCGAGCTCGTGCGCCTGCTGGACGGTCTTGCCCCGGCGCCGGACTACAAGACGTTCCTGCTCACCACCGGTTCCGAGGCCACGGAGAACTGCATCAAGCTGGCAAAGACGTACGGCCTCGCCCGGCGCGGGCCGGAGTGCCGGTACTTCGTGAGCTTCCAGAACGCGTTCCACGGAAGGACGATGGGTGCCCAGCTTGCCGGCGGCAGCGCGTCCCAGAAGAAGTGGATGGGCGTTCCGGACCCGACGTTTGTCCAGGTCCCGTTCCCGGACGGCTACAAGAACCCGGATACACGGTTCGAGCTGTTCCTGGAGTCCCTGGAATCGCACGGCATCACCGCGCCCCAGGTCTGCGGCGTCATGTCGGAGGGCTACCAGGGCGTGGGCCCGGATTTCCTGCCGGCAGAGTACGCCGGGAAACTGGAGTCCTGGTGCCGGGCCAACGACGTGCTTCTCATCATGGACGAGGTGCAATCCGGCTTCTGCCGCACCGGGGAATGGTTCACGTTCCAGCACTACGGGATCCGGCCGGACCTCATCGCCTGCGGCAAGGGCATTTCCAGCTCCCTTCCGCTGGCCGCTGTCATCGGGCGAGCCGACGTGATGGAGCTGTACCCGCCCGGGTCCATGACTTCCACGCATTCCGGCTCCCCGCTTCCGGTGGCCGCCGCGGTGGCGAACATCCGAGAGCTGGCGCGCGGCCCGTACCGGGAGAATGCGCGGGCCATGGATCCCGTGCTCCGCTCGGGCTTGCTGGCGCTCCAGGCCCGGCACCCGGCCCAGGCCGGCTGCGTCCACAGCCGCGGGCTGGTGGCCGGGATCCAGATCGTGAAGCCGGCAACGCGCACACCGGACCCCGAGACCGCCCTGGCGCTGAACGTCGCCTGTTTCCACAAGGGCCTGCTGATGTTCGCGCCGGTGGGTGTGGCAGGGGAGTGCATCAAGATCGCCCCGGCGCTGGACATCTCCCGGGAGGCGCTGGAGGAGGGAATCTCCGTGCTCGGGGAGGCCATGGACGAGGTCCTTTCATGAGCACCGCGCCCCGCGTCCTCGTGGCCGGAAGCGGCATGATCACGGCGGACCAGCTCCTGCCCAGCCTGTACCACCTGCAGAGGACGTCGCGCATCGGGCCGCTCACGGTGTGCGCTCGGCACGCGCAGTCGCTGCGGGCCCTGGCAGAGGACGCGCGGATGGCCGAGGGATTCCCCGGCATGAGCTTCGAGGCCCAGGCCCGTCACGGGGCGGAGGCGGTGCGCGACCTTCCGGCCGCTCAGATCGTGGTGGTGGCCGTGCCGGACGGGGCGCACTTCGAGGTGGTGATGGCAGCGCTCCGCGCGGACCAGCACGTGATCTGCGTGAAGCCGCTCGTGCTCTCCATGGAGCAGGGAACGCAGATCGCGGAGGAGGCCCGCCGGCGCGGGCTTTTCGTCGGCGTGGAGTACCACAAGCGCTTCGATCGGCGCTCTCTGGTGGCCCGTCGCGACTACCGCTCGGGAAGGTTCGGCGAGCTTCGCCTGGGGGAGGCGCGGCTCATAGAGCCGTGGAGCTACCGTCGGTCCAACTTCCCGCAGTGGTTTCTGCCGGAGGTCACCGATCCGTTCTCCTACGTGGGCTGCCACTACGTGGACCTCGTTCACTTCATCACCGGCCTGCGGCCAGTGGAGGTCAGCGTGGCCGGTGTGCCGGGGAAGTTCCCGGACGGGACAAGGTCCATCCTGTGGTCCCTCGCGCAGGTCCGGTGGGAGAACGGCGCCCTGCTTTCCGTTGCAAACGGGCTGGGGTATCCCGACCAGGCAGCCGGCAGCAATGACCAGGGCATGGTGCTGTTCTGCGAGGGGGAAGGAGCCTCCGGCATGATCCGTCACGACGACCACGACCGGGGGGTGGCCTACTCGTACGTCCAGGACCCGTCCGACGGCACGGCCCGGTACCGCTACGTCAGCCCGGACTACTTCCGGCTCGTCCCGTGGGAAGGCAAGGGCCTGAGGCCGGTCGGCTACGGCTTCGATTCCGTGGAAGCTCTCGTGGGAGCCGTCCTCCGCGTACAGGCCTCCGGGGCCGGCCTGCCGGAGGCGGAAGCCCGGGCCGCCCGGCAGCGCGTCCTCCAGGAGATAGACGACGAAGGCATCCTGTGCACGGCTGCAACCAGCGCCGTGGATTCCCTCACGCTGGAGGCCGGCCGTCTTTCAATCCGCAACGAGGGCCGTCCGGCCCGGATCCACTACGATGAGCGCGGCGGCGGACAGGTCGCGCTGAAATGACAACGCTGGTCGGGCGGATCCCGGGCCGGCCCGGGCTCTGGGAAGTGTCCGTGGACGGGGACCGCGTGCAGGAGGTGACCTGCCGGCAGCGTGCCACGAACGACGCACGCGGTCCGTGGATCACGCCCGGGCTGTTCGACCTGCAGATCAACGGCATCGGCGGCATCAACTTCACCGACCCGTCCCTTACACCAGCCGACGTGGCGCGCGCGGATGAGCTGATCCGGGCCTCCGGCGTGAGCCGGTACTGCGCCACGGTCATCACGTGCGGCCAGGACACGGCGCGCACCGTCCTTTCCACGCTGGCCGCGGCGCGCGCTCACCGAGGCGCGCCCGGCCTGTGGGCCGTGCACCTGGAGGGTCCCTGGATTTCCGAGGTGGACGGCGCGCGGGGCGTCCATCGCCGGGAGCACGTGCGCGCGGTGTCTCTCGCGGAGTGGGACGCTCTGCAGGAGGCGGCCGGCGGGATGATCCGAATCCTGACGCTTGCCCCGGAGCTGCCCGGCGCGATTGAGCTTGTGGCTCGGGCCTCACGCGCGGGCACCGTCGTCTCCATCGGACACACGATGGCCACGCCCGCGGTCATCGCGGCCGCTGTAGCAGCCGGCGCCTCGATGAGCACCCACCTCCTGAACGGCTGCCCCCAGCTCCTGGACCGGCACTCCAACGTCGTGTACTCCCAACTCTCGCAGGATGAGCTTTTCGCGAGCTTCATCGCGGACGGCCACCACGTCCCGTTTCCCGCGCTTCGGGTGGCGTTGCGCGCCAAGGGGATTGCCCGTTCCGTGCTTGTGAGTGACATGGCGCCGCTGGCCGGTATGCCGGACGGTGACTACGAGATGGAGGGAAGGCCGGTGGAGCTTCGCGACGGCGGGCTCCGGGTGAAAGGGTCTTCTCTTCTTTCCGGGGCCGCCCGGACGCTTGCGCAGGACGTGCAGTGGCTTGCCGGCCAGCCGGAGCCGGGCATCGAGGCAGCGCTGCTTATGG
>DASRZR010000117.1:0-33766 GCA_035686185.1 Spirochaetia bacterium
CGCCCGCACGGGGCTGCGCCGGTCCGCCTCGGCCGGCAGGATGGGCCGTCCCACTACCACGGTGACCCGGGGCGGGATCCTCAGCGCGCGACCGGCCACGTGCAGGACGGACCGTCCGCGCCACTGGCGTCGGTGCAGGACCGTGGTCACGGGGATGATCGGGAGGCCGTGGCGGCAGGCCAGCAGGAAGGCTCCGGGGTGGAACTCCTGCAGCTGCTGGTTCTGCAGGGAAAGCTCCCCCTCGGGGAAGAAGTGCAGGAACCCCAGCGTGTGAAACGCCATCCGCGCCGCCTCGTCCAGGACCCGAAGGGAGCCGGCGCCCTGCGGGATGGGGATGGCGCCGAGCAGGCGCACGAACGTCCCGAGGTACGGGATGAGCGCCGTCTCCTCCAGCATCGTGAAGTAGGTCCGCCGGGGGCTGATGGCATGCGAGATGATGCCCGGATCGAACAGCAGCGTATGGTTGCTGACGAGGACCGCCGGCGCCGCCCCCCGCAGGTTCTCGCGGCCCTGGAAGCGGACGCGGTACACCACCCAGTCACAGACGCGCACCGCCGCCAGGACGAGATGGAACATCGCCACGAACGGCACGAAGTGAGGCCCAAAGGACACCAGCGGCGCTCCCCGGCGGTACGCCATGCGCCTACCTCACCGTCCTTCCCTTCCAGCTCACGCCGTGTCCCATGACGATCTGCGCGAAGCACCACCACGCCATGTACAGCAGGTGCAGGAACAGCACCGGGTACAACAGCGGGGCCCACCAGCGCAGCCCGCGGTCGTAGAGCACCACCGCCCATGCCAGGAGGAACGCGGCCACGCAGAGCAGCGCCCGCACGGCTCCCGAGCCGCCTGTCAGGATCTGCACGGGAAGCCAGGCCAGCGGGAGCAGGATGCAGCACACCAGCAGCGTGACCGCCGTGGCGAACAGCAGCGTGCGGTTGCGCGCGATGTCGTAGATGTTCTTCGACAGCCCCTGGAACGACGCCCGGTAGCCGTCATACATCCGGCAACGGACGTGCCGGCGGATGTCCAGGAACACCTGCTTGAACCCGGCGCGCTTCAGCTCCCGCACCATAGCGAGGTCGTCCGTGATCTCCCCCCGCACGCGCTCACACCCGCCAATGGCATTGAAGGCGCTGCGCCGGATGACCAGGAGCTGGCCGATGGCAAACGACAGGCTCGGCATCGGCAGGGCGGCGATGAGCCACAGCGG
The DNA here is from genome assembly GCA_035686185.1 of Spirochaetia bacterium. Classification (GTDB taxonomy): domain Bacteria; phylum Spirochaetota; class Spirochaetia; order SZUA-6; family Fen-1364; genus Fen-1364. Next base: position 1,214 of record DASRZR010000117.1, read on the forward strand.
AAGCAGCATGGCGGACATGATGTAGGTGGCCGGCACAATGCACTGCTCGCCCAGCGTGGCCATCTCCTGCTGCACGTAGCCGGACACGCAGTCGGCCCGGTGGGCTTCCAGGTTCGTCACCGCCCACGCGACGCTCTCCGGGCCGTGAACGGTGTCCGCGTCGGTGAACAGCAGGTAGTCGCCGACGGCCCGGCGGGCAAGCTGCTGCATGGCATGGGGCTTCCCCAGCCAGCCGGCCGGAAGCGCGTCTCCCCGCACGGCGCGGAGGCGTCCGGGGTATCGTTCCTCGTAGCCGCGGGCTATCTCCCAGGTGCGGTCCGTGGACTGGTCATCCAGCACGATGACCTCGTAGTTGCGGTAGGACTGGTCCAGCAGGGAATCGAGGCAGGCAGCGAGGTTGCGCTCCTCGTTTCGGGCGGGAACCAGCACGGAGACCTTGCGCCCGGAATGAAGCCGCGGCTTGCAGGAGCTCAGCCTCAACCAGACCACGTTGGAGACAGACAGGAAGAGGAAATACAGGGCGCCGAGGAGGAATATGAAGAAAATCCATCCGAGCATAGGCAGCCGATGTAAATGTACTTTCCCGGGGGCAGCCTGTCAACTTTCGATAGGAGGCACGCTAAGGAAAAAGCCCTCGCGCGGTCGATAAGAAGACATGATGCAGGGAATAGGTTCCGCCTCCGCGGCGGACTTCACGAAGAACATCGAGGCGCTGGCACAGCTCCTGCAGAGCACGCAGGAAATGGCATCGCAGACTTCCGAGAAGCTGCTCAAGGTGAGCGTCCAGCAGGCCGTACAGGACGCCGCCGTTGGCAACGCAGTCGACCTCACGGCCTGATCGGGGCGCTTCCTCCCGCCGCCCGGCTGCCTCATCCCCCGCGCCCAGAATGACGCCTGACCGCACGTTTCTCGCCCTGCTGGACCGGGACTACCTGCCCCGGCTCCTGCTCGTGCTGCTTGCCTATGCCGTGGTGCCGCTGGGGGAGATATTCTTCTTCCTGTTTCTCGGCAGCCTGATTGGAAATTACCTCGTGCTGGTGCTCGCCGTGGTGACGGGAGTGGGGGGCGCCTTTGCGGGAATCATGCAGGTGAGGCGGCTTGCCGCCTCGGCCCGGACCGCGCCGTCCCCCGAGGTTGCCGGCCTCGCTGCCGCCGCCGTCCTGCTCATCACCCCGGGGTTTCTCACGGACGTGCTGGGGCTGCTCCTGCTGGTGCCGGCCATCCGGCACTGGGCGGGTGAACGCGCGGCAGCATCCCTGCGCGCCCGCGCCCCGGGCCTGAGCCGGACCCTGGGACTGGTGTAGCGCGGCAGTCCGCTACAGCTTGAAGATCCTGTAGACGAGCAGCAGCACCAGGTAGTACAGGTACGGGAAGACGAGGCCGATCCTCCACGGCTTTCGGCCGATCCCGGACAGGACGCCGAGGCCGGCCGCGTGCAGCGGTCGGGACACCTGTTTTTCCACGCCGGCGAAGATCTCGAAGCAGTTGCCGCCCCACAGCGAAATCCCCGGGTTCAGCTCCTTGCGGTGCTTCAGGATCCACTTGTCCCGGCCGGGCACGCCGCTTCCCACGAGCACCATGGAGGGCGCCGACTTCTTGATGGCGGTGACGATGTCCCCTTCCACGCTGCGCGGGAAGAATCCGAAGAACCTGCCCACGACACGGATGCCGTGGAACGAGCCCTTCAGGTTCTCCTCCGCCACCTCCAGGACCGGCTTGCGCGCGCCCAGCAGGTAGACGGAGCCCTTGGCCTTCTCGACCGCGCTGAGGATCCGGATGGTGTGGTCGAACGGGTTGATGAGGCTCGGCGACCCGGTGCCGAGGAACCGCGCGCCCTGCACGATGGGGAGCGCCACCGGCAGGATCAGCGCCGCGTCCCGCAGGCAGCGCATGAGCTCGGGATCCCGGCGCGCCTTCAGCAATCCCCGGAGCGTGAGAAACACGATCTGGTTGTGCTCCCCGTTGTCCAGCAGGCGGGAGACGATGGACGCCGTCATGTCCGGCTCGATGCAGTCCACGGGCACGTCCAGCACCTTGATGCGGCGCGGCTGCCCCGGTCCGGGCTCGGCGTCGGCGAACCGCGGCCGCTCCTCCGTGGCCGCTCGTGACGCCGGCCCGCGCGGCTGGTTCGCTATGTTCCTGATCCCCGACCCGTTGTCCACTCGTCCTTCTCCTGCAGAATAGTCATCACCGCTCCCAGCGCGAACGTCACGGCAGTCTCCACGCGCAGCACGCCGGTCCGCAAATGCACCGGCCGGAAACCCGCCGCCAGGGCCAGCGTGGTCTCCGCCTCCGAAAGGCCCCCTTCCGGTCCCACCAGCAGGGCCACCTCGCCGGGTCCGCCCGCCAGGAGCTCGTGGAGGGAAGGCCCGTCCGCCGGCCGCTCACTCAGGAGGAGCCCGGCGTCCCACCGGCCTTCCCCGATCGCGGAAAACGGCCGCGGCCCCTCGATCCGGGGCAGTGCCGCCCCTCCGCTCTGCTGCAGCGCCTCGCGCGCCACCCGCACCAGCCGCGAAACGCGATGCTCATCCCCGTCCGGTCGCACGACGCAGTGGTCGCTCACCAGCAGGATGATCCGTGACACGCCCGCCTCGGTTGCCTGGCGCACAATGAGATCTGTTTTGCGCCCCTTTGGCAAGCACTGCAGGAGCGTGAGCCGGACCGCCGGGGCGCGGCCGGCGTTGGGGTGGCTGTCCGCCACCGGCTCCACGGCGACCTCGCACCGGTCCGTCCCCACGCGCGTGATCCGCAGGGAGTATCGCGCGCCGCCGTGGTCGAGGGCGGGCAGCCGGTCCCCCTCCCGCATGCGTCGCGCGCGCGCCAGGTGGCGGAACTGGGAGCCGGTGAGCGTGATCCTCGGCTCCCCCGCGTACTCGCGGGGGAGCAGGAGCTGCTTCACGGCACCCGGGTCAGATCCGGCCGGCGGATTCGGTGCCGATCTCGTGGTTGGAGAGGGCCTTCACCGCCGCCTGGAGGACGATGTCGAAGTCCACGTCGTACGGAGGAGGGTTGTTGTTCGTGATGTTCTGCTGAACGCGCACCAGCCGGCGCAGGTAACGATCGTCCAGCGCGATCCCCTTGGCGTGCAGGCCCGCGATGAACCGCGTCAGGTCCGCGTCCGTGGGATTCGGGGTGGCCTTCACGAAGTCCTTGATGAACGTGCCGTTCAGCAGGTCGTTCAGCGCCTTCTGCTGGTCGTCGGTCAGCGCCGGCTCGCTTACCGCCCGGTCCGGCTCGATCCCCTTGTGGTCAATGGACACGCCGGTGGTCACCCCGGCCGGCGTGTAATAGCGGGAAGTGGTCAGGCGGTAGCCGCCGTCTCCGAGCGCCTGCACGGTCTGCACGGAACCTTTCCCGTACGTCTTCTCTCCCATGAGGGTGGCGCGGTGGTAGTCCTTCAGCGCGCCGGACAGGATCTCCGCCGCGGAGGCGGAGTAGCGGTCCACGAGAACGACGACCGGTATCTTCGGATCCACGATCATGCGGCCCGGCCGGGCGTTGTAGGTCACGTTCTCGCTGGGAACGCGCTCACTCTTGCGCTGCACGATCACACCCTGGTTGAGGAAGAGGTTGGCAACGTCCACGGCGGAGTTCAGGAGCCCGCCCGGGTTGCCCCTCAGGTCCAGGATCATCGAGGTATAGTTCGCCGCGACAAAGGCGCGGATGGCCTCCCGGCACTGCTCGGCGGACTGGGGGGTGAACTCGCTGAGCCGCAGGTACCCGATGCCGCCGGGCATCATGGCGTACTTGACCGTGCGAAGCTGGATGATGTCGCGCGTGATGGTGGTGTCGAACTGCACCGTGTCTCCGCGCTTGATCGTGACCGTGACATCCGTGTGCGGCGTGCCGCGCAACGCGTCACGGATGGCGCTGAGCGTGAGGTCCGCCACGTTGTTGCCGTCCACCTTGACGATCATGTCACCCGCGGTGACCCCCGCCCGGTAGCCGGGGGTGCCCTCCAGCGCGGACACGACCTGGGCGCCCACCTTGTCCACCTTCGTGATCTCCAGGCCCACGCCGCCGAAGCTGCCGGTGGAGATGTCAGTGAGGTCGGTCCATTCCGCGGCGTTCAGGTACATGGAGTACGGATCACCGAGGGCGTCGAACATCCCCTTCAGCGCTCCCTCGTACAGGGCCTTGGGCACCGCCTTGTCCGCGTCCACGTAGGTGTCCCGTATCTCGCGGAAGACCTGGCCGATGGCGGACAGGTAGGCCTGCGTTTCATCCTCCGTGCTGCCGGCCAGCACCCGCGGCGACAGCGCGAAGAAAGCGAGCCCCGCCACGAGTACCGCCGTGACGACGGTCCAGGCAAGCCGTTCCCGTGATCCGAATGGTCTCATTCCCGATTCCCCCCGTAGTTTGGGCGGCCATTCTCCGACGGCCCGGCCCCGGTGTCAATGTACAGAAAACCTCAACTATTGACGCCCTCTTCCCCGCGCCGCTACACTGCTCCGAGCATGAAGGCACGGCGGGCCCTGCTCGTCGCCGGCTCGGTGTGGGAGCTGGCGCGGTTTGTTCTTGTGCTTTTCCTGTTCGCCGCCGTGCTGCGTGCCACGACGGGGGCCGGCGCGGGGATGTTCCCGTGGCTGATGGTGGCCGGGTCGGGCAACCTGCTCGTGGGCGCCGGCAGCCTGCTGCTCGCCCTGTTCCCGGCGCGCTACGCGCCGGTGGTGGCGCTCCTGCGGCTGGGGAAGCTGCTGGGCCTTGCCTCCCTCGTCCTGCTGGTTCCCTCCGGCGCGCTTCGAACGGCGGCCGGCATCGACATGGCGGCTATCGGGCGCGGTGGGCTGCGGGCCGGCGCCGTCGTTCTGGCGGTTCTCCTCCTGGATCTCCTGTTCCTTGCGGTCCTGGTGAGCTGGCGTCCTGACGAGGACCCGCCACCCGCGGACCCGCCGGGCGAGAAGCTGCCGGAGTACCACGAGACGGAGGTGCAGCATTTCCACTAGGCGGGGTGAGGCGGCGTGCTGATCGTCCCCATTGGAAGCGGCAAGGGCGGCGTGGGCAAATCCCTGCTCGCCGCCAACCTGTCCATCGCGCTTGCCGAGGCGGGTCGCAAGGTCGTTCTCGTTGACCTGGACCTTGGCGCCTCGAATGCCCACACCATGCTGGGCCTGCGCGGGGTGAGCCGCGGCATCGGCACGTTCCTGTCTGCTCCCCGGGCGAGCTTCGATGACATCGTCCTGCCCACCGAGTACGAGGGGCTCTCGTTCGTGCCGGGGGACGCGGAGATGCCCGGCACGGCCAGCCTCACGCCCGCCCAGAAGCGGCGCCTCGTGCGCTGCCTGGAGGCGCTCCCGTTCGACATCATGGTGCTCGATCTCGGGCCGGGCGCCGGCTCCAACCCGCTGGACTTTTTTCTTCTTGCCGCTGGCGGGATCGTTGTCACCACGCCCGTGCTCACGTCGCTCCTGAACGCCTACCTGTTCCTGAAGAACGTGGTCTTCCGCGCCTTGTACGCCACCGCTCCGGCGCACTCACGGGCGTTCTCCATCCTGGAAGGGCTCCGGAAGGACCGGGAGGCAGGGTTGCAGCGGGTCTCCGTGCCGAAGATCCTTTCGGAGATTCAGCGGGAGGATCCGGAGAGCCATGCGCTGATGGCGCGCTCCCTCGCGCGGCTGCAGCCCCGGCTCGTCCTGAACATGGTGGAAGACCCCGCCGAGGTGGAGAAGGCGGAAAAGCTGCGCGCGTCGGTGCGTGATTTCCTCGGGATCGAGTGCGGCCACCTCGGCGTCATCTTCCGGGATGAGCTGCAGTCGGTGGCGCTGGGGTCACGCCTTCCCATCCTTCGCTACAAGCCCGGAAGCGTCCTTTCCCGGGCGCTCTACCGTATCGCGGACAAGATCCTGGCCTCACCGCTGGATCCCCCGCGTCCGCCGTGGCTGCCTCGCGTCGAGGCGTCCGCCTCCCCGGTGCCCGAGCCCGATGCGGAGCCCGGCGCCTCCTCGGCGCCCCTGCCGGCGTCCGGTGCCGCCGCGGAAGCGGAGGAGGACTTCCAGGCGCTGCGGCACGACCTGGAGGACTTGCTTGCCTCCGGAACGCTTACCATGGCGGACCTCGTGGAATCGGTGCGCACACAGCAGATCGAGCTTTCCTCACTCCGCCGGGAGAACGCGCTGTTGAAGGCGCGCCTTTCGTCCCCGGGCCGGCAAAACGGCAAGGCCTGACCGCATGTCTCCTCGTTTCATCCCCGCGCTCGCCCTCGGTCTCTGTCTGTGCCCTCTCGCGTGCGCCGCCCCCCGCCTGGCACTCTCCTCTACGGAATGGAAGTTCGGCATGATCGTCCAGGGGGTTGTCATCACACGGGACCTCACCATCACGAATGGGGACAGCGCCCCCGTGACGGTGACCCTCGTTCCCACGTGTGACTGCACCACGGTGGAGCCGGCCTCGCTCGCGCTTGCGGCCGGTGCCTCGGGCGTATTTCACCTGCGCTACGATTCCAAGGACGACCGCGGCATCACCACGAAGAGCTTCGTGGTCCAGACGGAGCCCGGCTCGGAGCCGCGCTACTACTTCCTCCAGGGGACCGTCCGCGAGCAGGGCCCCGCGCGGGGCGGCGCCGGGACTCGACAGCAGCCCGGTGCCGGTGGCGCGACGGCCGCGCAAGCGCCCGCCGCGCCACCGATCGTGGTCACCTACTTCTACACGCCCGGCTGCCGAAGCTGCGAGGAGTTCCTCTCCGTGGAGATTCCCCGCATCGAAAAGGAGATCGGCCGGCGCATCGTGGTGCAAAAGAAGGACCTGCTGTCACGCGGGTTGTATGAGGAGCTGGACTCCGCGGCCACGGCGGCGGGCCAGTCCGTCACCGCCATTCCCGCGCTGCGGGCCGGTGACACGCTCCTGCAGGGAGATGGCCTCATCCGCGCGAAGCTTCAGGGCGTGCTGCTGGCGATGAGCAGGGCGCCGGCGGGCGCAACGCCGCCGGCTGCCGGCCCCGCGGCTCCTGTCACGGATCATCTTGCGCTCGTGCCGGTCCTCGTGGCCGGGCTCATCGACGGGATCAATCCCTGCGCCTTCACTACGCTCATCTTCCTGCTCGCCTCGCTTGCCCTTGCCGGCCGGGGGCGGAGCGAGGTGCTCGTCATTGGCGCGTTGTTCAGTCTTTCCGTGTTCCTGTGCTACTTCCTGATCGGGCTGGGCTTCTTTGCCGCGCTGCGCGCGCTCTCCGCGATTGCGGTGGTGGGCGTGGTGCTCCGGTGGGTGCTCGTGGCGGTCCTGGCAGTATTCGCCGGCCTCTCGGTGTACGACTACACGCTGGTGCGTTCCGGCCGTTCTACGGAGATGCTCCTGCAGCTTCCCTCGGCATTCAAAAAGCGCATCCATGCGTCGATCCGAAGCCGGGTGCGGCTGGCGGCGATTGCTGGAAGCTCGTTTGTCATGGGCGCGGCGGTGTCCGTGTTCGAGTTCGCCTGCACGGGGCAGGTCTATCTTCCCCTGCTGGGCTACCTGGCGCGCATGAGACGCCAGCCGGACGCCCTGGGCCTCCTGGCGCTGTACAACCTGTGCTTCATCCTCCCGCTGCTGCTTGTCTTCGGCGCCACCTGGATGGGGGTCACGTCGGGGCGGATCACGACCCTGTTCCAGGCGCACCTCGGCACGGTGAAGCTGGCGCTTGCCGTGGTGTTCCTGGGTCTCGCCGTGTTCACCCTTGTCGGATGAGCGCCCGTCGTCTATGCTTGTGATTCGCTGCACCGCGAACCGGCTGCGGGGCTCTTCATGGCAATAAAAGGCAACATCAACCTCGAGATAGACGAACAGGGCATCGAGGTCCGTGTCACCATCACGCCGGATCCCAACGGCGCGGACATCACCACGGAGGGCATCGCGAACCTGCTCAACGAGAGGCAGGTTCGTGCCGGCATCGACTCGACGGCCATCGACCGGGCGTTGCGCACACTGGCAAAGAAGAAGACCGAGCCGGTCTCCTTCGTGGCGGCGGCGGGGACCCCTCCCCAGGCGGGAACGCCGGAGAGCATCCTGTACGAGCCCTGTCCCATCCCCGAACGGCTGGCCGCCGTGGCCGCCCGGGTGCTGGAATCCGCCCCGCCGCCGCGCGGCTTCCGCCTGCGCGAGGAGCGCATCAAGACGGAGAGGAAGGTCCTGAAGAAGGGCCCGCTGCCGTTCCTTCCCGCCCGGGAAGAGATCGAAGTGCAGGTGGAGAAGCGCCAGGTCCGGGAAGACGTGGCCATAGATGCGAACCTCACCGGCCAGGGCTACGTCACGGAAGGCAGCCTCGTGGCCCGGTTCCGGCCCGGCACCCAGGGCAAGCAGGGCAAGAACGTGTTCAACCGGCTCGTGCCCGCCCCGCGGCCGGAGGGCGCGTGGCACCTCGTGCTGGAAGGGGCCGCGCGAAGCGGCGCGGAGGTGAAGGCCACCGTCACCGGGTTTCTCCGCAAGGGCGTCAACTGGTGTGACGTGGTCCCGTTCCGTGACCATCTCATCGAGGTGACCGCCTCCCCGGACGGACAGACCTGCCTGCTCACGTTCCGCCCCGGTGACGAGGCGGCGCCGCCACCCGACCTCAAGGACCTCCTGGAGCGTGCGGAGAAGATCGGCTTCACCCCGGAAGTCCTGCTGCCTTCCCACGAGATCGAGGCAATGCTGCAGGACGCCACGCTGAAGGGCGCGGCCCTCGAGCGGGCCTCTCTTTCTCCGACCTCCAACGGGGTGGCCCTGGTCACCGTGGCCGCCGACAAGCTGAAGGCCGTGCTGTTCCTGCGCAAGGGCCGCGGCGGTGGTCGTGCCCTCACGCCGGCCGCCGTGAGTGAAGCCATCCGCGCGAGCCGGATCCGCGGCTTCGATCCGCAGGCCGTGCGCAAGGACCTGCTCGCGTTTTTCGGGGGCAAGCTGGCAGAGCTTGCCGACTACGTCCTGGTCTCCGGCCGTCCGCCCAAGCCCGGCTCCGAGCCGAAGATCGAATGGCGCGCCATGTTCCTTCCCGCCGAAGAATCGGAGACGGTGCGCGCGGCGGCCGCCTCCAACCCGGCGGCGCTGAAGTCCCTTGGCTCCCTGGCGGCTTTCCCCCTTGCCCGGGTGGAAGCAGTGGCCCGGGTGAAAAAGGATGCGGAGATTGTTCGCCTGACCGCCTCCGAGGGCGGAGAGCCGGGCATGGACGTCTACGGTGCCGCCATCAGCCCGGCCCGGCCTCCCGGCGCGGACCTGAAGCTCTTCGAAGGGCTCGCGATGCGCCAGTCAACCGTGGTTGCCACCGAGGACGGGATACTGGAGAAGGGCACCGACGGAGCGGCGATCCTCCTTCGCGTGCGGCCCCACCGGGACGCCGAGGCCGCCGTGACGGTCAGTCGGGACGGGATGAAGGCGCAGCTCTCCTTTTTCCCGGCGCTTGGCGTGGGACAGAGGCTTTCCGCCGCCGACATCCGCCAGCGCCTGGAGCAGGCCGGCGTGCGCCAGGGAATCGATGAAAAGAAGCTGGCACTTCTCCTCACGCGCGTGGCGAAGGACGAGGCGTTCGCGGACGAGGTGGTGGCGGAAGGCCGGGCGGCGCGACAGGACACCGAGTCCCGAGTAGTCTTTCACGTGACGCTCGCCACGGGGAAGGCGACGTCCGTCCGTCGGGACGGCAGCGTGGACTTCCGCTCCCAGGACCGGATCACGCGGGTCCAGGCCGGCCAGAAGGTGGCCACCGTGAAGCCCCGGGACCCTTCGGTGGAAGACGGCTGGGACGTGACGGGGCGCACGCTGACGCTCGCGGCAAGCGCGCAGGAGACGCTCCGGGCCGGCAAGGGCGTTCGGGAAGAGGTGCAGGCGGACGGCAGCATGCTGTTCGTTGCCAGCGCCACGGGCGAGCTCGTCAAGGACGGGCCGCAGATATCCGTCACGGAGGCGCACAGCGTCACCGGTGACGTCTCCATGGCCACCGGCAACGTCTCCTTCCCTGGTGTCGTTCGCATCAGCGGCTCGGTCCTGTCCGGGTTCACCGTCATGGCCGGCGGGCTCCTGCAGATCGGCGGCACCGTGGAGGCCGCGCTCCTTTCGGCGGATGGCAGCATCGAGGTGGGGCAGGGGATCAAGGGCGAGGGCAGGGCCATCCTGAGGTCCAAGCGCGACATCCAGGCCATGTTCGCGGAGCAGGCGGTCCTGCTGGCCATCGGCGACGTGCGGCTGCGCGGCTCCTGCGTGCGCTGCCAGGTGAAGTGCAACGGGAAGCTGCGGCTGGATTCGGAAAAGGGCTCCCTCCTGGGGGGGGAGATCCGCGCCAGCCGGGGCGTGGAGGCGCAGAACATCGGGTCTCCCAGCGGCGCGCGCACCGTGGTCTCCTTCGGCCAGGATTTCCTCGTGAAGGACCAGATCGAGCGGGAGGAGCGGGAGGTGGCGCGCCTCACGAAGGCGCTGGCGGACCTGGACGCGGAGCTGTTCGTGCTGAGCAAGCGTGCCGGCGAGGAGGCCGCCTCCACCGGCCCCACCGCGGCGCAGTCCCAGGCGTCCGCGATGCTGGCCCGGGCCCGCGCGCAGAAGGTCCAGGCCATGAAGCTCATTGAGACGCACAAGATGCGCCTCATCACGATGCGGGACCGCTACGAGGAGCACGTCCCCTCGGAGGTGGTCGTGCGGGGCACGTTGTACCCCGGTGCCGTGCTGGAGAGTCACGGACGGCGCTACGAGACGCGGACGGAGAAGAAGATGATCACGCTGCACTTCGATCCGGTCCGAGGCGCGATCGTGGAAAAGGTGTAAGGTTCAACGCGAGGAGGCCTCCGCCATGAACGGCGTGTTGTCTTATATCCCCTACCCGTCCTGGATCCGGCCCGAGATCATCCCCGGCCTCCCGGTGAGGTGGTACGGGCTCATGTACCTGGTGGCGTTCTTCATCACGTACCTCCTGTTCATGTTCCAGTTGAGGGAGCGCGCCACCCAGACCGGCGTGCCGCTCACCGCGAAGGACAAGGAGTCCGTGCTGGACATGTTCTTCTGGGCCATCATCGGCCTCCTGGTCGGGGCGCGGGCCTTTGCCGTCACCATCTACGATCCCAGCGGCTACTACTTCCAGCACCCGCTGCAGATCATCCTCCCGTTCGCGGTGGTGGACGGCCGGATGCGGCTCACGGGGATTGCCGGCATGTCCTACCACGGAGGGGTGCTGGGCGCCTCCGTTGCCATCATTACCTACCTGAAGGTGAAGAAGCTTGACGCGCTGGGATGGGGAGACATGCTGGTGTCCGGCATCCCGCTGGGCTACACGTTCGGGCGGCTGGGGAACTTCATCAACGGAGAGCTGTACGGTCGGATCACCCGGGCGTCCTGGGGAATGATCTTCCCCAACGCGGAGAGCTTCCCGGCCAACCAGCCGTGGGTGAAGGATTACGCGGCCTCGGTGGGCCTGCCGGTGCCGGCCGGGCAGGTCCTGGTGAACCTGCCCCGTCATCCGTCCCAGTTGTACGAGGGGTTCTTCGAGGGCCTCGTGCTGTGGCTGATCCTGTGGTTCATCGTGCGCAAGCGAAGGCCGTACAAGGGCTTCTCCATCGCCCTGTACATGATGGGTTACGGGATCATCCGGTTCTTCATCGAGTACGTGCGCCAGCCGGACAAGGGCATCGGGATGGGGGGCTACGGGTACCCCATCGTGCTCGTGAAGCTGGAGAACTTCTACTCGCAGTTTACGCTGTTCAACTTCACCACCGGCCAGATCCTCAACGTCATTCTGATCGCGGCGGCGGCGGTCGTGATGCTCCTCCTTTCCGCGCGGGCGCGGAAGCCCGCTGCCCCGGCGGTGGAAGTTCCGCACCCCACCGGCCGGAAGCTCAGGAAGAAGCTGAAATGACTGGCGCGGGTGCGCCCGCCGCGCCGTGGCGAGCGTTGCGGCCGGGCCCGGGATTCGATAGTATCGAGTAAATGGACCGGATCTACCTCGACAACAACGCCACGACGATAGTCGATCCGCGCGTCAAGGAGGCGATGGAGCCGTTCTGGTGTCAGCTCTACGGCAACCCGAACTCGCTGCACACCTTCGGCACCGAGGTCCATCCCTACATGCGCCTGGCGTTCGACCGGCTGTACGCCGGCATCAACGCGCGGGACAACGATGACGTGATCATCACCAGTTGCGCCACGGAATCAAACAACGCCGTGCTGAGCTCCGTCTGGTACAACCTGATCCGCGCCGGCGAACGCACCGAGATCGTCACGACGCAGGTGGAGCACCCGGCGGTGAGCAACACGTGCCGCTACCTGGAGAGCCTGGGGGCCACGGTCATCTACCTGCCGGTGAACGCGGACGGCATCGTGGACGAGGACATCCTGCGCGCGCACCTGCATCCGGGGCGCACGGCGCTCGTCTCCATCATGTGGGCAAACAACGAGACCGGGCTCCTGTTCCCCATCCCGCGGCTGGCCGCGATGTGCCGCGAGCACGGGATCCTGTTCCACACGGACGCCGTGCAGGCCATCGGCAAGGTGCCCGTGGACGTGCAGGCGGCGCCCGTCGACTTCCTGAGCTTCTCAGCGCACAAGTTCCATGGGCCGAAGGGGGTGGGCGGTCTGTACGTACGGCAGGGAGTGCCATTCACCCCCCTGCTGCACGGCGGGGAGCAGATGGGCGGCCGGCGGGGCGGTACGGTGAACGTGGCGTTCCTCATCGGCATGGGCCTTGCCATGAACCTGGCGGTGGAGGGCCTTGCCTACGAGGCCAGGGAAGTGAGGCGCCTGCGGGACCGGCTGGAGGATTCCCTGGCCGGGCTGGAAGGCGTCTCCGTCATCGGTGAGCGCGAGCTTCGCGTACCGAACACGATCCTGATGAGCGTCAAGGGCGTGGAGGGCGAGGCGCTGATCTGGGACCTCAACCGCCAGGGAGTGGCCGCCTCCACGGGAAGCGCGTGCGCGTCGGAGTCCCTGGAGCCCAACCCGACGTTCGTGGCAATGGGGATCAACACGGAGCTGGCGCACACCGGCGTGCGGCTCTCGCTGTCCCGGTTCACCACGGAGGCCGAGGTGGACGCCGCTTCTGATGCGCTGCGCGTCGCGGTGAGCCGGCTCCGGACCATTTCACCAAGTCCCGCTCGGTAGAATGGCCGCCCCGGGGGCGGCGCACGGCGGCGGGCCAGCGGCCGCCGACAGTTTCGATGCCTCCGCGACAACCGCGGCAGGCGCACAGGAGTATTCTCATGGCCAAGGCAGACCTGATCGGCGGCACGCTCTGGGAGAGCTACTCCCGCAAAGTCAACGACCGGATGCTCAATCCGCGCCATCTGGGAGAGATCACCGCGGAGGAAGCGGCCGCGCGGGGCGCGCGCCTGGTGGTGGCGGACTGGGGCGCGGAGGTGTGCGGAGACGCGATCCGCGCGTTCTGGGCGGTGGACGCGGCCACGGGCCGCATCCTGGACGCCCGGTTCAAGACGTTCGGGTGCGGCACGGCCATCGCTTCCAGCGACATGATGTGCGAGATGATCATCGGCACCACCGTGGATGAGGCGATGAAGATCACGAACCTCGACGTGGAGCGGGCGCTGCGCGACGACGAGGACACAGCGGCCATCCCGCCGCAGAAGATGCACTGCAGCGTCATGGCCTATGACGTGATCCGCAAGGCGGCCTCCGAGTACAAGGGCATCGACATGGACTCCCTGGAGGCGGAGGAGATCGTCTGTCCGTGCGCCCGCGTGAGCCTGCGAACCGTGCGGGACGTCATTCGCATCAACGACCTGCACACCGTGGAAGAGATCACCCGCTTCACCAAGGCCGGTGCCTTCTGCAAGTCCTGCATCCGCCCCGGCGGGCACGAGGCCCGTCGGCACTACCTCGTGGACATCCTTCGGGACGTCCGCGCGGAGATGGACCGGGAGGCAGCGGGACGGGCGCCGACCGGCGCTGCCGGGTCCGGACCAGCCGCGGCTCGCCCCTTCCCGGAGCTCGGCCTGGTGCAGAAGCTGCGGGCGCTGGAGCGCGTGCTGGACGAGAAGGTGCGGCCCAACCTCCTGCGGGACGGGGGCAACCTCGAGGTGGTGGACCTGAAGGACAACGGGGGAATCACGGAGGTGAGGATCAGCTACAGCGGCGCCTGCCGGGGGTGTCCCAGCGCCACCGTGGGGACCCTGAGCGTCATCGAGGAGGTGCTCACCACCGAGCTGGATCCCCGGATTCGGGTGGTGCCCGTCTAGCCGGGAGGCCCGCGGTGGCGCACGTCGTCCTCGGCGTCTACATCATCTGTTTCGCCGGCGGGGTGACCCTCATCGTGGTTTCCCTGCTCTCTTCCCGCCGGCTCGCCCTCCGGGGACTCCGTGACTTCGCCCTGATGTTCGCTTCCGCCACGCTCATCCTCGTGGTGGAAGGCGTGAAGACCTACGAGGGCGCCGTGGCGGCGGACTTCGGCGCCGGGCTGCACGTGGCCGCGGTCATCCTGACCCTGATCGGCAGCGCCGGCCTCACGTGGTACCTGGTGTCACTCTCCCTCCTTGTCGTGGACGCCGCGGCCACGCCGCGGATACGGATCGCGCTGGCGGCCCTTTCCGTGCTCGTGGCGCTCATAGGAGGGACGAAGGAGGCGGGTGAGCTGATCTGGGCCTCCCTCGAGCCGCGTCGGATCCTGTGGAACGCGCAGTACGTGACGCTGCTGGGAATCCACATCGGCGCCGGCGCCATTCTGTTTGCCGGCTACGGGAACATCGAGCACCCCCGGCTGCGGGGCATCGTGCGGGCCTTCCTCATCTACCTCGGGATCTTTTCGGCGCTTGCCATCGTGCAGCTCGCGGTGCAGGATCTGCCCTCGGCGCCTCCGCTCGTCCACGACTATCCCGTGGAAGAGGCGCTGTACTACCTCGGGCTCGTGATCGCGGCGCTGGTGATCCTGGCCCGCTATTTTTCGGAGCCGACCCAGGGCCCTCCCGCGGGTCTTTCTGACGATTTCATCAGCCGGTTCGGCATCTCCGCCCGGGAGCGGGAGATCATCGAGATGATGGCTCGTGGGTTGAGCAACAGCGCCATTGCCGAGAAGCTTTTCATTTCTACCGTGACCGTGAAAAACCACGTTTACCACATCTACCAGAAAACCGGCGTCGGAAACAAAGTCCAGCTTCTCAACTTAATGAATTCGCTTAAATGAGTCTTTTGGACTATTGCTCCGGAGTGTCTTCTGAGCAAGGATCGGATATGTAAAAAGTGTTGCGCCGGCAGGAAGGTAAGTCAAAAAGTTTCAAGAAAACGTAACGCCATTGTAGAAAGTTGTTCAAATGCAAAAGCGGGGTATCTTCCTGCTGGCGGTTTCTTTTGCCCCGGTGGTCAGCACAACTCAATCCCGGGCCGTCTCTGACGGCTCGAGCGCAGCGGCATCCACAAAGTCAGGAATCTTCGCAGGTCGCTTGTTCGAGTCGATGCACGCCCAGCTCACTTCAGCCTCCGCAATCAACGTCCGCTTGTCGGCATCCTCGCGGTAGACTGCCTGCCGGAACGTTCCTCCCACCAGCCGCCGACGAACGGGCTCCGTGACGACGACAAGCGAATCTTCCATCCGCGCCTCGCCACGGAAGTCGATGCAGATGCGGACCACTACGAGGCTCACGCCCCGCTCCCGCATCTGGCGGTAGGAAGTGCCGGCCGCCCGAAGGAACGCCACCCGGGCGCTCTCCAGGTAGTTCAGGTATACCGCGTTGTTCACGTGGCCGTTCGCATCGCACTGCCAGGTCTGGACGGTCAACCGGTGCTCGTGGCGCATGGGGCATCCTACCGCGGGGCTCCCCCTTTTGCGAGGCGCGAATCACTCTTTTTGGTGATGCGCCGCGGGGCCCTGTTGCCTATGTTGGCGCCCGTCAAGGAGTGAGGAGATGGAAAAACACACGGACCTGCCGATCGACGTCGAGTCGCTGTACCGCTGCTACGGTTCAATGGTGATGCGCCGCTGCCGCCAGCTCCTGAGAGACGAAGAGCTTGCCGCGGACGCCCTGCAGGACACCTTCGTAAAGGTGCTTCGAAACCGCGCCTCCCTGCATGGACGCTACCCGTCCAGCCTCCTGTACCGCATTGCCACCAACGTGTGCCTGAACCTGCTGCGCAGCCGCCGGCGCCATCCCGCCGTGAGCGCGGACCTCCTCGGGGACACGATCAGCGGCCCGCGGGACATGGAGGACCGGATCCTGGACGCCTATGTGCTGGAACAGGTGTTCCGCGGCGCCCGGGAGGGGACGCGCGCGGCAGCGGAGATGCTCTACGTGGAAGGCCGCACGCTGGCGGAGACCGCGGAGCGGGTGCGCCTGTCAATATCCGGCGTGCGCAAGCGCATGAGGTCCCTCCGCGGGCAGAACCTGTCTCTCCTGGCTTCCTAGTCCTCCCCCGTCGGGGCGGTGACCAGGATACGGGTTCCTCGCCCCGGGTCGCTGTCCACCACCAGGCCCCCCCGGATCCGCTCGGCGCGCTCCCTCATGCTGCGCAGACCCACGCCGCCCCCGTGACGCGCCGGCTCCACGGAGAACCCCACGCCATCGTCACTGATGGACAGCCGCGTCCCGGCATTTCCGAACTCCAGGCGGATGGCCACGTTCTGGGCGCGGGAGTGTTTCAGCGCATTGTTCAGCGCCTCCTGCGCGATCAGGTACAGCTCCTGGCGGCAGCGCCCGTCAAGCCGCTCGGTCCCCTCCACGCAGAACTGCACGGCCATTCCGCCGCGCGACTCCACCGCGTCGAGCCGGGTCTGGATGGCATCCGCCAGGCTTCGCGTCTCCAGCGCCGGCGGGCTCAGCTCGAAGATCAGCAGGCGCATCTCCCGAAGGGCGTCACGGGCCGTGGTGCCCAGCTCGCGCAGGTGCCCGGTCGCCTCCTCGGGCCGCCCGGTCCCGATGAGGCGCGCCGCGGCCTCGGCGTAGAGGGTCACGCTGTACAGGGACTGGGCCACGGAGTCGTGGAGCTCCCGCGCCAGGCGGTTACGCTCCGCGAACGCCGCGCTCTGCTCCGCCTGCGCCCGAAGGCGCGCGTTTTCCACCGCCATCGCGGCCTGTTCGCCGATGCTCATCGCCAGCTGCACCTCCTCCTCGCTGAACGCGCGGGCGCCGCGGTAGTACAGCGTGATGCCGCCGAAAGCCTCGTTCTTCACGATGAGCGGCACGGACAGGATGGCGTGGTAGCCCTGGCGCACCATGTACTCCAGGCTTTCCCGGTCGTTGCGGGAGCCGAGCGCGACCTGGGCGGAGCTCCCCTCCACGACCTTCCCGGCATCGGGAACGGCCACGGGCCCGCGTTCCACCATGGCGCGGCCGGCCCCTCCTTCCCCGGGCGCAAAGCGGACAGAGCGCACGTACTCCGGCGTGAGTCCGCACGAGGCGCGGATGGTGAGCGGCCCCTCCGGGGTTTCCAGCTGGAACAGCGAGGAGGCGTCGCACTGCATGAGATGACATGCCTGGCCGATGATGAAGTCCAGCGTCTGCTGCAGGGGGGAGTCAGAGTTGAGGATTGCCAGCGTCTCGCGCAGCCCTTCGGCCACCTCCTGGCGCCGCTGCGCCTCCGCGTGCCGGGCGCGCTCCCCCTCGAGGAGCCGGGCGTTCTCGATGGCAAGCCCGATCTGCTGCCCCACGGCAATGAGAAGGGATTCCTCTTCCTCCGACAGTGTGCGGTCCTCCCGCGTGTTCAACACGATTCCGCCGACGATCCGGCCCTTGGCCACCAACGGAACGCCTACGATCCGCCGCAGCCCTTCCGCCTCGATGAACCCTTTCAGCGGCCCGGCCGGGTAGTCCGCCACGGTCCATGAGAGCGGCAGCTCCAGGCTCAGCGGCCGTCCGGCCAGTGCCGCGCGAAGGTCCAGGCGGGCGGTCCGGCCGACGAACTCGTCCGACAGGCCCTTGTGGGCGAGCATGACGAGGTTGCCCGTGGCCCGGTCCAGGCCGTAGGCGCCTCCGGCCTCGATGCCGAACGCCTCCATGGTCTTCTCCAGCGACACGCGGAGGATCTCCGGCAGGTCCACCAGCCCGCTCACCACCGCGGCCACCGAGTTCAGGAGCGCCATCTCCCGGGTGCGGTCCTGCATCCGGCGCTCCAGGGAGGCGTAGGCCTGCTCCAGCTCCACCGTCACGCGCGTGCTGAGGGAGAGCGTCTGCAGGTGCTGGGCGGTGAAGCGCTCCAGCAGGACCGTGAGCGTCACGAGGAACACGGCCACCGCCACGCCCGCCTCCAGCCAGAAACCCAGCGTCAGCGGGTTGTCTGTCACCGTCATCCAGGGCGTCAGCGCGCCGAGGCTGGCGAGCGCCGTGAAGCCCCCGAACATCGCGAGGCTGATTCCCAGGCAGACGTAGCCGGCGCCGGCCCCGATGATGATCGTTGCCACAGCCGGCAGGAACACGAGATACAGGCGGCCGCTGCCGGCCAGACCCACGCGGGCAAAGCTGGCGGCCGCGATGGCGTACGTGGCCGCGAGGAACAGGGAGGCGCGAAGCGGTACGGCGATTGCCGGCAGCACCAGGAGCGTGACGAAGCAGACGTAGCCTGCCGTGTAGATCCACAGGAGCGGCGTGAGCTGGCCCTGGAGGAACGCGTTGCCCATCACGGTGAGGTAGGCGGGGAGTCCGGACAGGGCGCCCACGAGCATGACGAGGCGCAGCGCCCGGGCGCGCCAGTGCTGAAGGTCCCCCAGCACGAGCGCAATGCCGGGGGAATCATCCGAGTAAGGTGTCATGATGGGTCGATGGTACGGCCGAGGCCGACGCGGCGCAAGAACTTACGGCGGGCGGAATCCCAGGCGGGCGAGCTGGGCAAGCAGCCGGTCCGGGCTTTCGCACTTGCACGCGAAGGCGTCCGCGCCGGCGGCCAGCGCGTGCGGCTCCACGGCAGGCTCGATGGAGAGGACCACCACGCGACAGCCGGGAAGGGCCGCCTTGATACGGCGCGTGGCCTCCAGGCCATTCTCCCGCGGCATACGCGCGTCCATCAGCACCAGGTCCGGATGGAACTCTTCCGCCGCCTGCTCCGCCTCCCGGCCGTCAGCGGCTTCCCGCAGCTCCGCGCCGGGCAGCGTGGCGCGAAGAAGGGCAGCGAGCCCGTTTCGCGCATGCTTCTGATCGTCCGCGATGAGAATCCGCAAGGGACAGTCTCCTTCCGGGCGCGCCGGGAACAGGCGGCCCCGATGTCCAAAAGGATACGCCGCGGCCCCGCCGGCCGCATCGAGAAAAAGTGTGATTTGTGTTGTCCGTGCCGGGGGAGCCCCGGCTCACGCGGAGGCAGGCGGCAGATCGTCCAGGGAAGCGATACCGGATCTCAGCGCGTAGAGGGCCGCCTGCGTGCGGCTGGCAAGATGCAGCTTGCCGAGGATGCTGCTGACGTGGCTGCGCACGGTCCATTCGGCCACGAACAGCGCTCCCGCGATCTCCTTGTTGCTCAGCCCCTGGGCAATCAGGCGCAGCACCTCGAGCTCCCGGTCGGTAAGAGGGTCGGTGGTCGGCTTCCCGCCGGTCCCGGCCAGCTCCTGCAGCACCTTGCGGGCAATGGACGGCTCCAGGGAGGGTTCCCCGCGATGCACCTGGTGGATGGCGTCGATGAGCTGCTCCGGGGTGGAATCCTTCAGGAGGTATCCCAGCGCCCCCGCCTTCACCGCGGGAAACACCTTCTCGTCCGCCGCGAAACTGGTGAGCACGAGGATCCGGCTGCCCGGTTTCTCCGCGGTGATGCGGCGCGTGGCCTCGATCCCGTCCATCTCCGGCATGACGATGTCCATCAGGATGACGTCCGGGTCCAGGGACGCGGCCAGCGTCACGGCCTCCGCGCCGTTCTCCGCTTCTCCCACGACCTGCATGTCCTTCTCCGTGCCGAGCAGGACCTTCAGCCCCCGGCGCACGACCGGGTGGTCGTCCACGAGGAGGATGCGGATGGCCTTCTTCATGGGGATCTCCGCGGAGAGTATAGACGGCGCGCGAACCGGCGTGCAAGGATCACGGGCGATGAGAGAGGAAGTCCGCTACCAGTTCTGCCGGCCCGACCAGATCAGGGCCCGGCGTGACGCCTGCCCGGTCGTCTATATCCCCATCGGGACGCTGGAATGGCACGGTCCGCAGAATCCCGTGGGGGCGGACACGCTGCAGGCCGAGGGCCTCGCCGTGCGGTGCGCCGAGCGCGGGGGAGGGCTCGTGTTTCCGCCGCTGTACTATGGGGAAAGCCGAGCCGAGTCACTGATGGAAGCCAACGCGAAGGACCGGCGGGACATCGCGGAGGCCATGGGCCTGCCGCCGGAGAACTTCCTGCCGGACCGGCAGCCGTTCACTCCCACCGAGCAGGTGCTGGGCTACCAGCGGCTGCTCCTGCACATCCTGGCGGAGGCGGAGTCGCTGGGCTTCCAGCTCGGCGTGATCGTGGCCGGCCACTACCCGCTCATCGACCACGCCCGCGCGGCGGTGTCCCTGTTCAGCCAGAGGGACTGGAGCCGTCACCACGGCATGCTCGCCTGGGCGTGCGTGGACTACCTGCTCGTGCGGGACGCCTGGCCGCAGTCCGGGGACCACGCGGCCGTCTGGGAGACCTCGCACCTCATGGCGCTGCATCCCGAGACCGTGGACCTCGGCCGGCTGCCTCCGCGCGGGGAGAAGCTCACCGGCATCATGGTGAGCTCCCAGCCGCCGCAGGATTCCACGGCGGAGTTCGGACAGGCCACGCTGGACGCGGCCGCGGAAGCAATCCTGCGGGAGGTCGGTCACCGTCTCCGTCATCCCCAGATGTACCGCGGCCACGGCGCAAGCTTCCTGGAGGGGCTGTGGCGCGCGGATGCGGACCGCTGAGGCATTGACGGGCGCTGTTCGCTTGCTGCTATTCCTCCGCGGCACCCGGGGGAGCTGCCGCCAGGTCCCCGATCTTGACCTTGCCCGCGTCGAAGCTCTCCGCGGCGCGCATCATGGCGGCCAGCGCGTCGTCGGCTTCCATCGTGGCGCCCTTTCGGAAGCGCAGGGGGTTCAGGCGGGCCACCACGAACGCCTTCAGGTACGGGCTGGTGAATCCCCGTTCCTTCAGCGCCGCCACCGCCTCTGCCACCTTGTCGTCCAGGGCGATCAACGCGGCGGCGCGCTGGGCCCTTGCCTCCAGCGCCTGCGGCAGGGGCACATCCAGGAAGGACTCCACCCGCTTGAGGACGGGGTGGTAGGCGCCCCCGCTCAGCCGACCCCGGCTCTCGTAGGCAACCCCCAGCGTGAGGTAGGCCGGCTCCTCGAACTCCAGCGCGTAGTCGCTCTCGGACCGTGGCTCGATCTCGGACAGGGAGCGCGCCATGCGGATCACCTCAAGGGATTTCTCCCGGAGGTTATGTCCCTTCTCCGTGTTCATGGCCAGGATCTGGTAGGCCACGGCGGCGTCCGGGGCCAGCACGGCCAGGATGGACCGGGCGCCCACTGCCTTCATCGCCGCCAGGCGGTGGTGGCCGTTGGGGGTCCAGAACTTCCCTTCCGGAGCCGGCACCGCGATGATCGGGTCCAGGAATCGTCCCATTTTCCCGATCACGTCTGAAAGACGGTCCACGTGCGTCTTGGACAGGTCACGCTGAAAGGGCGTCGGCTCGACACGCTCCAGCGGCAGGCTGGCCACCAGGTGCCAGTGCCCGCCCACCGGGTCCCGGTAGGCACCCACCACGCCGCCGCCGGCCGCCACCACCGATTCACGGAGGGAGAGCACTTCCGGAGACGGCTCCCCCCCGGTCACTTCCGCGGCGGACAGCCCGCGTGATGCCGCGGCAGCCTTCTTCCGCCGGGGCTTCTTCGCGGGCCCCGGCTTCTTTGCCGGTCCGGGCTTCTCGGAACCACGTCGCTCCAGCATCGCCCCCCCTGCCTACACGGTGAAGCGCCGGCCCTCGTCCAGCATCCACAGGTAGGCGTCCACCGGCACGTAGTTCGCCACCGTGTTTCCCGTCCCCAGGCAATACCCGCCGCCGGGCATGCACCGCTCGAGGGTGTCGCGCACTCTCTGACGGATGGCCGCTTCTTCCGAGCGGCACAGGAAGTCCATGTCGATTCCCCCGAGCAGGGTCACCCGGTCCCCGTAGCGCTTCTTGGCCTCCACCACCGGAAGGATCGCGTCCTCGAAGGAGTGCTTGGCGTCGATGCCGACGGTGAGGAGGAGATCTTCCATGATGTCGTCCAGCTTGCCGCAGGAGTGCAGCAGGTACGGTTTGTTCTTTTCATGCGCCACCGCGGCGCAACGGGCGTGCCACGGCAGGACCTTGGCACGCAGGAACTCGGGAGACATCAGCGTTCCGGACCGGAAGCCCAGGTCGTCCGAGCCCCAGATGACCGCCACCCGGGAGAAGTCCGCCAGCGCGCGCGTGAAATCCACGTAGAAGGACCCGGCGCGCTCCAGGATGGCGTCCACGAGGTCGGGTTGATCCATCACGGCGTAGCACAGCGCCTCGTAGCCCAGCAGGAACGAGAGGATCTCGAAGACGTGTGCCGTGAGCTCGTAGCAGCCCATGCCGTCCGGGAGGTTCTTCTCCAGCCACTCCAACGGGGAGAAATCGATGTCCGCCACCCGGGGCCAGGGATACGCGTCGAAGTCTTTCCACCCCTGGATGGGACCGGTGTGCTCTTCCTGCCACTCCCGTTCGCCGCGCCCGAGGTCGCGCTGTGCCGTGGTGTCCGTGGCCGACCGGGTGGGCATGGGGAATACCGTCTTGCGGGCCACGCCCACGCGGAACATGTCGTACCCGAGGAACGCGTGCAGCGCCACGTCGCGACGCGTCTCGTACAGCGGATCCGACCTCTCGAGGCCGCGGTCCAGCCCGAAGCGGGCGGTCACGGCCGCCTTCACCTCGGCGTCAAGGAACAGCTCCACGTGGTGCACCCGGCGCGGCAGGCGCCGGCGCCGCAGCACGTCCAGGAGCTCGGTAACATCCGGGGTGATAACGCCGCTCAGGCCGCTCATGGCCCGCTCACAGTACGCGCGCGCGCCACGGGCCGCAAGCCCCGTCCGGGCCGCGCCGCCGGGACGGGGGGCCCACCGGGAGCGTCCGCGGGCTGTGCGGCTGCGCTTGACTCCGGTGAGCGGCCCCAGAATCTTTCCGTAGAAGCAAAGGGGGCACGCGCTCATGGAAGATATCGGAAAGCTCGTCCTGAGGGTGACGACCGGCGGTCTGATCCTGTTCCACGGGGTGAACAAGCTCCTTCACGGAATCGCGTTCATGGGGAACGCGCTGGCGGAGTTTCACCTCCCGGGCTTCATCGCCTACGGGGTTTACATCGGTGAAGTGGCAGCCCCGGTGGCCCTGATCCTTGGCCTGTGGCCGCGCATCGCCTCCCTGGTGGTAGCGTTCAACATGGTGATGGCCATCCTGCTGGAGGCGCACAGAAACGTGGCCGTCATCCAGCGGACCGGCGCCTGGGGCCTGGAGACGGAGGCGTTCTACCTGCTCACCGCCCTGGTGATCTTCCTCATTGGCGCGGGGCGCTATAGCATCATGAGGGAGAAGACCGCGGCGGCGTGAACCGCTCAGGGCCGATCCAGCGTCTCGCGGGCGCGGCGCGCAAGCTCCCGCATGCTGAACGGCTTCTGCAGCAGGTTCAATTCGCCCGCCGCAATCCCGTACTTCTCGGTCTCGTGGGCCGTGTAGCCGGAGATGAACAGAACCTTGATCTCCGGCTGCTCCCGGCGGAGGGTCTCCGCCAGCGCCGGGCCGCTGCCGTTGGGCATGACGACGTCCGTCACGAGGAGCTGGAACTTCCCCGCGTGGGCCCGGGCGATCTGCAGCGCCTGCGCGGCGTTCGGCGCGTCCGTCACGACGAAGCCGCCATCCTCCAGTGACCGCCGCAGCAGCACGCGGATGGGCGTGTCGTCCTCCACCAGCAGCACCCTCTCCTGGGAGCCCCGCGCCGCGGCGGAAGGGCCGGCTGCGGCCGGCGCCGCCTCGGCGGTATCTCGGATCGGCAGCAGGATGCGGAAGGTGGCTCCCCGGTTCAAGGTGCTGTCCACCTCGATGAAGCCGCCGCTCTGAGCCACGATCCCGTACACGGTGGCGAGCCCGAGGCCGGTGCCCTCGTGCTCCGGCTTGGTGGTGAAGAACGGCTCGAACAGGTGGGCCTTCACTTCCTCCGTCATCCCGGTGCCCGTGTCCTGGACTTCCAGGATGGCGTAGTCGCCGGGCCTCGCGTCCCGGGCGCCGAGACCCTGCGCATCGATGCGCTGGCGCCGGGTGCGCAGCGCGAGCCGGCCGCCGTGCGGCATCGCATCCCGCGCGTTCACCGCCAGGTTGAGGATCACCTGCTCGATCTGTCCTCGATCCACGAAAACCGTGCTCCGGGAAGACTCCAGCGTGAGTCCCAGCGCGATGTCCTCCCCGATCAGGCGCCTCAGCATGGGCTCGATTCCCCGAAGCACGGCGTCCAGCTCGATGACCGCCGGCTCCAGCTTCTGCTTGCGGCTGAAGGCAAGGAGCTGCGCGGTGAGCCCCCGGGCCCGGTCCGCGGCCTCGTTGATCGCGGCGATCTCTTCTCTCCACCCCCCCGGCATGCCCGCTCCCGCCTGGCTCAGCAGCTCTCCGTATCCTGAGATCACGGTGAGGATGTTGTTGAAATCGTGCGCCACCCCGCCGGCGAGCCGGCCGACGGCTTCCATCTTCTGTGCCTGCTGGAACCGGCCTTCCAGCTCCACCTCGTAGGTGACGTCCCGCGCCACCTTCACGTAGTGCGAGGTGCCCCCGGCCTCCCGCACCGGGCTGATGATGGCATCCTCGATGAGCACGGACCCGTCCCGGCGGCGGTTGTGCAGCCGTCCCCGCCATACCTGGCCGTCACTGATCGTGTCCCACATCTGCCGGTAGAAGGCCTCGTCGTGACGACCGCTCTTCAGCAGGCGCGGGTTGGCGCCGAGCACGTCTTCCCTCGGGTAGCCAAAGGCCCCCAGGAACGCCGGGTTGACGTACTGGATCGCGCCGGCAGTGTCCGTGATCACGACGCTCTCCACGGCCTGGTCCACCGCGGCTCCGAGCAGCCGCCGCTCCTCGTCGCTGCGCATTCGTTCCGTCACGTCTTCGGAGATCCCCAGCACGCCCAGCAGCACGCCCGCCGAGTCGCGAAGCGGCAGCTTGCTCAGCCGCACGGACCGGTCAACCCCGCGTGAGGTGACCATGGTCTGGCTGTAGTCGAGGCGGGGCACGCCGCTTTCCATGACCTGGCGGTCTATCTCGCGATACCGTTCGGCCTCCTGCCGCCACGGCATGTCGTCGTCCGTGAGTCCCACCACGGCGGACGGGTCCGGCCGTCCGCAGCGCTTCGCAAAGACCAGGTTGCATCCCAGGTACACGGAGGACCTGTCCTTCCAGAAGATGGTCTGGGGGATCAGGTCGAGAACGAGCTGCAGCATCTGCTGGGAATCGCGCGCCCTCTGTTCCGCCCGCTGCACGAGGGAGAGGTCTCCCACCACGCCCCGCACGCCCGTCACCCGGCCGTCCCGGAGGATCGGCGAGGCGGTGACCACGGCGGGAAAGGGCGTGCCGTCGGCGCGGACGAACGTGAAGTGGAAACGCTTCTGGGACCGGCCGGCCCTCAGCGCGACGAACTCCGAAAACGCCGCCCGCCGGTCCTGCGGCGCCACGATCTGCAGCAGAGGGGGGGCGTGCCGCGCCTCGCGGGAAGGAACCCCGAAAACGGACCGGGCCGTGGCGTTGGCGAACAGGATCGAGCCGCGGCGATCCAGCTCGAACACCGGCTGGGGAAGCCCGTCCACCATATCGGTGAAGCGGCTCTCCGTGTCACGGGTTTTCTCCTCCGCCTCCTTCTGGCGAAGGAGCATGGTTGCCACCTTGCTGAAGATGTCCACCACCTGGGGGTCCAGCGGGGGCGCGCCCGGGGGCAGGCCAACCAGGACAGCAGCGAAAACGCGCTGCCCATCGGACAGCCCGATGCCGGTGAACCGCTCGATGTTCAGCGCCACTTTCAGCGCGGTCTCGATGGCGGCGGGGAACCTGCCGAACGTAAGGTAGGTGAGGTCCGCCGATTCCATGCTGCCGCGCAGGACCTCCTCGCCCCATCCCCGGGGAACGGGAACCACGGTCCCGATGACCCGCTGGCCAATGATGCGCTCACCGATGGCGCGCAGGGCGGCGGGGGCCACGACGTGGTGGACACGAAGCTCCGAACGCTCCTCGTCAAACGTGGAAACGATTGTTCCCACGGCGCCGGTCACCGCGTGGATCTGGTCCCCGATCAGGCGCAGGGGATCGGTTCCCTTTGGCGCGGCGGCGCACTCCACTGCCATCCGGCTGACGGCAAGCAGGCCGCGGCGACGCTCGTCTTCACGCGTGGGGTTGCCGCCGGCCGCAACGGCCCTGGTTGGTCGTCCGGCGCGCGTCCTGCGAAAAGGCCATATTGCCAAGGCGATCAGCCTGGCGGGAATGATCGACCCGCGCCCGTGACGGCGGGGCCCCGGCGTTTGGCGCACGGAAGAAGCCATATCTGACACTCCGTTGGAGTTGAGCTTGCGTGAAGGGCGTGGCCTGCAGCCAACAGCATAAACCCTACCACGATGGCGGTGCGGCAACAAGGCATAAACATGACCTTGACAGTCGGGAATTTTCAGTCATAATGCCGTTACTCACCAAATAGTCTTTTCCGTGCGCGTGCGGGCCAGAACTGCCTGCTTCCAGGGCAGGCGGGTTTCCACATTCCGAGGTTGCGTGGGGGATCGCCATGGGCTGCTACAAGAATGGTCTCGTCATTACCGGCGGTGCCAGCGGCATCGGGGCCGCCACCGTGAAGGCGGCGCTCGGCCGCGGCTGGCCCGTTGCTTTCTGTGACGTGCAGGCCCGAGACCGCGTCGATCCGGCTCTCCTCACGGAGAAGTCCCTGTACGTGGAGGCCAACGTGGCGAAGCCGGACCAGATGGCTTCCTTCCGGGAGAGCACCATCCGATCGTTTACCGAGCGCGGCCTGATGCCGGACCGCCTGAACGTGGTGGCGTGCGCCGGGATCAGCCGCCGGGGTGACCCGGCCCAGGTACGGCTCATGAAGGACATCAACGAGGGCGGAACGTACAACCTCCTGTACTCCTTTTCCAACGACATACCGTCCGGGCGGGGCATGTTCGTCGGGCTGAGCTCGATCGTCGCCGCCGAAGGAATCGCGGTGAAGGGTGACGAGGAATACAAGGTGACGAAAGCCGAGGCGAGGCGGATCGCCACGGAGGAAGCCCGCGGCCTTGGCTGCGACGGGTTCGCGGTCGCCCCCGGGGCCATCGACACGCCCATGACGCGCCACGAGGCGATCTTCGGCATGCTGCTTCTCGGCGCCGCCCGCACCTTCGGGGGCAACGCCACGCATCGCTTGAATATGGAAGTTCTCGGCCTTGCCGGTATCCGCGCCTGCACGAGCCCCGCCGTGGTGCTGAAGGGCCTCCTCGGCTCCGAGCTGGTCGCTACGCCGGAGTTTGCGGTCGTGTCGCAGACCTTCGAGAAAGACCCGCTGCTTGCGATGTCCGGCGTCCTGCGGTTCGTGGCGTGGCTGAACCCCAAGGGACCTGACGGTCTGCGCCACGTGCGGCCGGAGGCCATCGCCCGCTCGGCGGAAGTCCTGACCAAGCTCGACGTGGTCATCGGCCCGGACGTCGTGGCCCGGCTCCTTCTGGACCAGCTGGAGAAGGGCACGATCCCCGACGGCGGGCTGCTGCGGGCCTACAGCGCCCACGGGGAGAACCGGATCACGGAGCTCATGGGCGCTTTCGCCGCGTAGAGGCGCCGCCGGGCCGTCAGGAGTGCCTCTGTCGGTCCGTCTCGATGACACGGCGCTCGAACAGCGCGTAGCGCCGGTTTTCGGTCGTCATGTTCCCGACTTTGACGAATCCCATCCCCTCGTACAGCCGGCACAGCTTGACCCGTCCGTTGTCGGTGTCCAGCCTCAGCCAGGACGCCTGGCGTTCCCGGCACTCGGCCGCGGCCGCTTCCACCATGCGCGCCGACAACCCCCGGCCGGCGAACGCCCGGCGCACGCACAGCTTGTGGAGGAAACCGGACTCGCCGGCGGGCACACGAGGCCAGAACAGCGGATCTCGCCACTGCAGGATCATCGCCGCCGCCGGCTCTCCGTAGAAGCGCGCCACGCGGAAGTCAGCCTCCGCGGGCGGATGGCGCAGGAGCGCCTCCGCCGTCAGCTCGTCGAGCGTCCACATGGGCCGACCCGTGTCGATGCACCATTGGGCGACCTCCCGCATGATGCGGACGGCAAGATCGAGCTCCCCTGCCCGGATTTCCCACTCGGCCACGGGCGGAGCGTGCGCGCGGAGAGTTAGCTCCGTGTTAGCCCACCCGCGTGCCATCCAGGATCTGCCGTACCTTGCGGGCCAGGGCCGCGGATCCGTACGGCTTCCCGATGAAATTGATGCCCTTCTCAATGACGCCGCGCTCGGCGATGAGCTCGGCGGAATAGCCGGACGCGTACAGCACTCGGAGGTCCGGCCGGCGGGCGGTCAGCATTTCTGCCAGCGCCCTCCCGTTCATGCCGGGGAGGATGACGTCCGTCAGCAGGAGCTGGACGGGCTCGAGGCGGGACTCCGCGAGCGCGAGCGCCTCTTCCCCGCTTGCGCAGGGGATCACACGGTAGCCCAGCCGAGCCAGGACCTGGCGGGCGAACTCGCGCACCAGCCGCTCGTCCTCTACGAGCAGGATCGTCTCCTGCCCTCCCGGCGTGGGCTCCACCGCGGTCGCCCCGGCGTCCTCGTCCCGCCTCTCGCTCGTGCAGGGGAGGTAGATGTTGAACGTGCTTCCCTGTCCGAGGACCGAGTGCACCTCCACGAACCCTCCGTTCTGCGCCACCGCTCCATAGACGACGGCGAGGCCGAGCCCCGTCCCCTTGCCCTGCTCCTTGGTGGTGAAGAAGGGCTCGAAGATGTTCCGGCGGGTCTCCTCGCTCATGCCGTGTCCCGTGTCGCTCAACGCGATGAGCACGTAGGGTCCCGGGGCATGCCCCTCCCGGACGCGGTAGTCCGCCGGGTCGAGCACCACGTCGTCCGTTTCGATGACCAGTGTCCCGCCCTCCGGCATGGCGTCCCGGGCGTTGATCGTGACGTTGATGATGGCCTGTTCCAGGTGCCCGGCATCCGCCTTGATGCGGCCCGAGGCCCGCGTGGCGATGACCAGCCGGATGTTCTCCCCGATCAGCCGCGCCAGCATCTTCTGCGTGTTCTCCACCAGGGCATTCACGTCCAGCACCGTGGGCCGGATGATCTCCTTGCGGGAGAACGCCAGCAGGTGCCGGGTGAGCTGCGCCGCGCTCGTGGCGGCCCGCGTGATGTCGTTCGCCAGCGCCCGGACGCCCTCGTGGTCGTGCAGACGGTCCAGGATGAGCTCGGCGTTGCCGAGGATGGCCGTGAGCATGTTGTTGAAATCATGAGCCACGCCCCCGGCGAGCCTCCCCACGGACTCCATCTTCTGCGCCTGGCGCAGCTGTTCCTCCAGCAGCTTCCGATGCTGGTCCTCCCGTCGCTGCTCGGTGACATCCACCCCCACCGTGACAAGGTGGGGATCGTCCTCGGCCCCGATGATGGCGCAGGACAGCAGCACGATGTGCCGGACCCCCGCACGGTCGCGCAACACGACTTCCGCGTCTGTGACGCGGCCGCCGGCGAGCATCGTCTGCGCGATGTGATCACGGTCCGCCCGGCTCTCAAAGATGCCCAGCTCGGAGGAGGTATGGCCGATTACCTCGTCTCTGGTGTATCCCACCAGCGTGAGGAAGCGGTCACTCACGTCTACGTACATCCCGTCGGAGACGCGGGACAGGGACATCACGACCGGGGCAAGATGGAACGCGGTAGAGGCCTTCTCCTCGGACCGCGTCAGGAGACGGGCGGCCTCCACGAGCTCGGTGCGGGAGCGCACCAGCTCCTGGTTGGAGGCGGCCAGCTCCCGGTTCTGGCGCCGGATGGTCTCCTGCTCAGCCTTTCGATCGTTGATGTCGACGCTCACCGCCAGCAGGTGGCGGACGCTACGGATGTCGATGGTCCCCGCCGAGAACAGGAAGAAGTGGACCTCGCCGCTTCTCATGCGGAAGCGGATCTCCTCGTTGGTCACGCTTCCCACCTGGCGGAGGCGGGAAGCGACGCGGTCACGCTCCCCGTCATCCGCCCAGATGCCAAGCTCTCCGGCCGTGTGCCCGATGACTTCCCCGGGCGAATACCCGCTGATCGAATAGAAGCGGTCACTGGCCGCCACGTAGCGGCCTTCCTCGAGCGTGGAGATCGTGAGCACGTCGGGACTCAGCCGGAAGACGGTGGCAAAGGTCTCCTCCACCTGCTTGCGGTCCGATACGTCGCGGATGGACTCGACGGCGCCCACCACGGCGCCGCGGCGGTCGCGGAGGGGTCGGGCCGTGAACCAGACGTACGCTCCGGGGCGGGCCGGGCCGGGCAGCCGGCATTCGGCGGCGAGCACGGTTCCCGCGCGGGTGAAACCCGGGTAGTACCGCGAGACGACCTCGTCCGGCTGGGTACACACGTCGATGAGCAGGGGGCGGCGTTCCCCGTAGAACGGCAGCGAGTACTCGTGGTCGGTCCTGCCGAGC
The DNA here is from genome assembly GCA_035686185.1 of Spirochaetia bacterium. GTDB lineage: Bacteria > Spirochaetota > Spirochaetia > SZUA-6 > Fen-1364 > Fen-1364. The sequence continues at coordinate 31,657 of DASRZR010000117.1, forward strand.
ATCTGCCCGGAGGGCACGCGGGTGAAATCCTCCATGGCGTGGTTCCAGAGGGTCACCCGTCCGCGGGTATCGATCGCGAACGTGGGATCCGGGAGGGAGTCGATGACGTCCCGGAGTGTGTTCCCGGATTCCGCGGCAGCCGGATCCGGGTCCCGCCCGTTGGGCGGCTTCATCCCCTGGCTTTCTTCATGAGCGTGCCTGCGGCCCTCTACGGGTTTGCAGAGTATAGCACGCCGCATCCGGGCCCGCTACCGCGACTTGTCAGATGCCCGGATTCGGACCCGCTGCCTCGGGGTAGTATTTGCGCAGGCACTGCGGGCAGACACCATGGGACAAGCCCATGTCGAGGTGCTCCTTGAGGTACCGTTCCATGGAGCCCCACTGCTGAGATCCGTCGCGGACCCGGCGGCAGTGCATGCATACGTGCACGAGTCCCTGGTCTGACACGAGTCCGCCGATGTCCTCCAGGATCAGGATGGCCAGCGGGACCTCTCCTCCGCTGAACGCGCTGGTCGTCACGAGGTAGTACATTTCCAGGAGGCCGCGGCCCGACTCCAGTTGCATTCGCTGGGGATGGCGGACCACGCCTTTTTCCCGGCAGGCCGTTCCGACAGCCGCCCGGACCACGCAGCCGCGGCACGCCGCGGACGTCCCGCACCCGTGGGGGCCTTCCTTCGCGTTGATGCAGCCAAGCGCGTCTCCTCCCTTCATGAGGATCGTATCGCCGGCCTGCGTTCGCAGCAGGGGACGGGCTGCCTTGTTGAACGCGTGGATTCTCACGTCGTCGTCGACGACGAAGAGCGGAGACGGGATGGAGTCGAAGACCGAGCGGTAGAAGTCACTTCCGAGCGGGTTTTCCATGATAGTTTCCCAGTATCAGGTTGCAAGAAACGTGCCACACGCCCTTGCGCGGGAGACGCCTTCCATGGCGTCGAAACGCGAGCCGGCGCTGCCGGCGGCTTCCCGGCAATCGCGCCTTTGCGTCGGCTTGTTCCACTGGTGTTCCGAATAGAGGCAATCCTGGAACACCGTCGGGAGCGCCACCTGGTTCTTGAAACGCGCGGCAATCAGTGAGACAACAACCAAGGGGAGGGCTTGTGCGGGCGGGTGGAACTTGCCTCAAATACGGCGGCGCGGCCGTGGCGGCTGTTTCCGTGGCGGTCCTCCTGGTGACCGGTTGCGCGACCGTCCCGGCGCGGAAGAGCCCGCCCCCTGCCGCGCGGTACTTCCTCTACGTTTCCAACAGCCGGGACAATGCCATTTCCGCGTATTCGATCGATGAGCGAACGGGCTTCCTCACTCCGGTCACGGGCTCCCCGTTCGGCGCCGGCATGGGCCCGGCCGGCCTCGCCGCCGACTCGTCCCACCGGCGGCTCTGGGCCGCCAACCCCGCTGCCGACCGGGTCTCCTTGTTTTCCATTGAGCCCGGGAGCGGCTCCCTTGCCGCGACGGGCACCGCGGCGCTGCCCGCCGGATCTGACCCCCAGGAGGTGACGGTCAGTCAGGCGACCGGCCTCGTCTTTGCGACGAGCTACGGCGGCAGCTCGGTGTTCGGCTGGGAGGTGTCCGCGGGAGGGACGGCGGTTCCTCTTCACGGCTCCCCGTTCCCCACCGGTTCGAACCCGGCTGGCGTTGCCGCGGACTCTTCCGGAGCCCACCTGTTCGTGGTCAACAACGGCAGCAATGACGTGTCCAGCTATTCCGTCACGGGCGGCGCCGGCGCAACGATCACGCGAGGTCGGGCCGCCCCGGCCGGAAACCATCCGTCGGGGATCGCCGTGGATCCAGGGGACCGGTTCGCGTACGTTGCCAACAACGGCAGCGCAACGGTTTCCTCCTATCTTATCGCCGCGGGCAGCGGGACATTGACGCCGGTGCCCGGACCGCCCGCACCGGCGGGATCCAGCCCCTGGGGCATCGCCGTGGATCCCACCGGGAGCTTCGTGTATGTCACGAATGCATCCAGCGCAACGGTGTCGGCCTACCGCGTTGACACTGCCGGTGGATCGCTTCACGAGACGAACGGCTCGCCGTTCACCGTGGGCGCCAGCCCCCGGGGAATTGCCGTTGACCCCGTCGGCCGGCACGTGTACGTGGCCTGCTACGGGAG
>DASRZR010000118.1:0-9436 GCA_035686185.1 Spirochaetia bacterium
GCTGGCCGCGGTCGCGGACGGGGAAAAGCGGCATCCGGCCGACCCCCTGTTCCCCGAGCTGCGGGGCCGGATCCTGCTGGACGAGAGAAAGCCGGACGAGGCCGTCACCGCGCTGAAGAAGTCACACGACCTGGATCCGAACCGTGTCTCGGTGCTGGAGCTCCTGGCGTCCACGGAGGCGCGCCGGGAGGCCTGGACCGATGCCGGCTCGTGGCTGGACCAGATCCCGGCCGCTTCCCGCACGCCGGCGCAGCTCGACCTTGCCTGGAGGATCGACACCGGCCGAGACACCCCTGACGCCGCCCTGAAGGACGCCCAGGCTCTGTACCAGCTCACGTCAGATCCCCACGCGCTCGTCCTGCAGGCCAGGTCACTGCTCACGCTGGGCAGAAACGCGGACGCGCTGACGCTCATCGACCGTCAGCTCCAGGCCGGGAAGAACCCGGACGCGGTTGCCAGCGACCTGCACTTCCTGCGCTCCCGGGCTTCCCCGGACGACGCGGTCCGCGACCTGAGGTCCGCGCTGGTGGAGAACCCGGACAACGTGGAGGCGCTCAGCGCCATGGCGGATGCAATGGCGGGACAGAAGGACTACCGAAAGGCCATGGAGTACGCGCGGCGCGCCGCTTTTCTTTCTCCGGGCGACACCGCGCTGGCCGGGAAGGCCGCCGACATGAAGAAGCTGGCCGACGCGGGCTCCGCTTCCCCGTAGCGCCTCCGCTCAAGCCCGGGAGGCGCTCCCCGCCCGCCGCCCGCGGGAGAAGACAGCCATCATCACGGCGCCCGCGCCGAGCACCGCGGCTATCAGCCAGAAGATCGCCGGCAGGGACACGAGACCCGTGGCATAGAGGTAGGTCCCCAGCGCGGGGCCGATGACCCCCCGGATGCCGAACAGCGTGGTATGCACGCCGAAGGCCAGCGAAAAGGCTGCCGGGTCCGTGAGCTCGATCATGCAGAACAGCGGCACGAGGTCCCACCCCGCGTTGCAGATCCCGGAGAACACGCTCATGGGCAGGAGCTGGATGCCGGTCCGAGCAAGGGCCAGGGACGCGAACCGGGCGGCGAAGAACGCGACTACCCACACCATCAGGGTGAAACTGCTGCGCCGCTTCAGCGCCCGGGCCCAGAAGAAATACCCGGCCACTCCCGCCAGGGACGTCACGGTCCCCAGCAGCAGGCTCGCCTCACCGTAGTCCAGGTGCAGCGTGTCCACCATCCAGATCGGCTCCAGGGGGATCGCCAGCTTGTCGGGAGAGGCGCACACGAAGTAGACGGAGAGAAACAGGAGCAGGGAGCGGTTGGCCGCCAGCAGGCGCATCGTTCTGCCTCGCGGCCTCACGGACAAGGGGACCGCGGGGGCGACGGCCGGCGCTGCGCCGGGAGCGCGGGACGGGGCCGTGGCCGGGAGGGCATCGGACGCCGGGTCCCTCCTCACCTTGATCAGGGCGAACAGGAGGCTGGACAGCACGCCGAAGATGCCGGCCGCCAGGAACAGCCAGCGCACGAGGTGCTCGCTGCTCACGAGCACGATCCCCGCCGCCGTAGACACGACAGCGGAGACCACCGTGACGAGGATGCGGATGTTGCCCATCAGCCGGCCGCGATTCTGCGTGGAGTAGTTCGTCCGCATGATGCTGGCGTAGGCCGGCCCGGACAGGTTCAAAGAGAAGTAGAAAACGGAAGCGACAACGAGGAACGAAACGGGGTCGTTTGCCAGCGCGAGAAAGGAGACCGCGCCGCGTCCCGCCACGTTCGGCCAGGTGACGAACGGCATCTTGGGGCGGTTCTCCGCCAGGTGCCCCAGCAGCATCCCGAACAGCGCGCTCACGAACTGCATCGTGACCATCGCGGTGATCGCCTCCGGCGTCATGCCGATGCGCCGCGCCACGATGGGAACCAGCGGGATGGCAATGCCGGCGTACAGCCCGTAGAACGTGGCGGACACGAGCTCCCGCGCATAGGTGACGCGGTCCGTGAGTGGCAGCCGGGCAAGGGACCGCTCGAGCCGGGTGCGGAGGAGTCTCGCTACGGTCATCACTGCCGAAAGAGGTAGGTCACGCAGTCCCTGACCACCAGGCGGAAACGGTGCCGGCCCTGCCGCAGCTCACCGGTGAGCTCCCGGGGGCAGTCCTCCCGGCAGTGTCCGCCGCCCGCGGCATGTCGAGTGATGCAGGCAAGGCTCACGAACAGCGGCGGCGGGAACCCCTGCGCGATCCTCAGCAGCGGAACCGGCGCCGCGAAGCTGGCGGCGCCTCCGGCGCCGGGCACGCTCCCCGCTTCCAGCCACTCGTAGGCGAAAAGGAGCCGGGGGATTCTCCGAACCAGCGCGTCGACCGTGGCCCGATTGGCCGCGTACAGGAAGAAGTCAGCGAAGTACCACACGTTGGGGTCCGCGGCGAGCGCCTGGGCGACGGCGAGGTGGGAGACGTTGTTCAGTCCTATCGCGAACCGCGAGGCCGGGTTGTGTCGAGCCAGGTGCCGAAGGGCCTCGATCCACGCTGAGTCATCCAGGATCACGGGAGGAAGCGGTACCCATCGGAAGCCGCACATCTGGGCCAGCGCGTCCGGCGCCAGAGGCGCGGGCTCGATCCCTGCGAATGGCACGGGTGCCTGGCCAGGAGGGCTCAGCAGCTCGCGGCGCGAAAGCCGCGACAGGTCCGACTGCGTCAACGGGGAAGGTTCGGGCGCCGCGGGCGTCCCCGGTATTGCGGCCGACGGCTCCCCGCCTCCCGTCCTTGCGGAAAGCTCATGGTCCAGGTGCTCGTACAGCTCGTTCTTCAGCTTCTTCAGCTCGGCGGGCCTCACGAAGATGCCGTCATCCGGAAGGCCGGTCTGGTTCTCGAACGCGATCGAGCCGGGACGGAGCTCCGAATCCCCGGACTCCTGCAGGAGCGAGGACAGGAGGGGGGCGAACGGCCGGCGCGTACGCGCGGGAAGCACGCTCACCTGCCCGACAAACGGTGGAAAGCCGGCCGCCGTTACCTCCAGGCGCCCATCCGTTTCGAGCCGCACGCCCATGTCCACGGGGATCTTGAAGAGCGCAAACGATGTCTCCCGGGGCTGCGGAAGGTCGAGAAACCGGGAAGACAGGTGCCGTATCTCCTGACCCGGCGCCGGCATCCCGGGCGCCGCCTCCACCGGCACCTCGATTTCCACGACCTGTCCCCGGCGCGCAAACCGGACGGGCTTCCCTTCCTGGAACAGGGACTGGACGGAGAACGCGGCCATTTCCGATCCGCCGGGGAGCACCCAGCCGGCCCCGTCCCGCACGGAGATATCGCCTTCGAGCCGTACCTCCGCGAGCCGGCCGCTCACTCCGCGCACCGTGCCCAGGACCGCACCGCGGTGCCCCGGAGCGCCGGTCTCCAGCAGCTCTGTGCCCAGTCGGGAGTGAAACCACCCCGTGGTGTGGCGCCGCGAAAAGCCCAGCTCCGCGTTTCGCAGGAGCTGCTCGTAGCGGGCCGGCGTGAGCGCGTCCCCCTGGTCCAGCACCTCGCGGTACAGACGGGTAACGTGGAACACGTACTCGGGGGACTTCATCCTGCCCTCGATCTTCAAGGCATCCACGCCGATGCGGGCCAGCTCCAGGACCTCCCGGCCCAGGAACAGGTCACGCGTGGAGAACAGGTGGCCGTCCCGGCCTTCCGACGAGGTGAACCGGCTCCTGCAGACCTGCGCGCACTCCCCGCGATTGCCGGACCGGCCGGTGAGCGCCCAGGAGGCAAGGCACGATCCCGAGAAGCTGTAACACAGCGCCCCATGGATGAAGACCTCCAGCTCGATGCCGGGATGCCGCTGCCGGAGCGCGCGGATGCGTTCCAGCGGCAGCTCCCGGGAAAGGATGGCGCGCCGCACTCCCATCTCCTCGGCCACGCGGAGCCCCGAGTCGTTGTGGATTCCCATTTGCGTGGAGGCGTGCAGCGGGAGCCTCGGGAACTCCCGGGCCAGCAGGTCGCACACGCCGAGGTCCTGGACGATCACGCCGTCCACTCGAAGCGCGTCCAGCCACGCCAGCGTCCGGCGAAGCCGGTCCAGCTCGTCGTCCCGGATGACCGTGTTTACGGTCACGTAGATCCGACGGTCCCGGTCCGCCGCCAGCGCGCGGATGCGCCGAAGCTGGTCCCGGCTGAAGTTCTGCGCCGCCGCGCGCGCGGAGAACTCCTTCAGCCCCAGGTACACGCCGTCGGCTCCCGCCTCGAAGGCGGCATGAGCGGAGAGGAAGCTTCCTCCGGGGGCCAGCAGCTCAGGCGTCTTCACGGGCGCTCAGCCTTGCCGCGGCTTCCACGTGGGACGTCTGCGGGTAGAAATCGAAAAGGCGAAGGTCGTCGAGCGTGAACGAGGACACCAGGTCCCGGAGGTCACGGGCAAGGGTGACGGGGTTGCAGGAAACGTAGACCAGCTTCCGTGGGCGCGCCCGGTTCAGCCACTGGCGGACCTCGGCTCCAAGGCCGGCCCGGGGTGGATCCACGATCACGGCATCCAGCGCGCCCGCGGCGGGCGGAGCGCCGCCGGACTGGATCCACTGCTCCACGCTCAGGGGATAAAACTCGCGATCCGGTCCGCTGCCGTTGCGCCGCGCGTAAGAGAGGCTCATGGCGCTGGACTCCACGAACGTGACGCGGGAGAAGGCGGGGGCCAGGAACGAGCCGAACAGCCCCACGCCGCAGTACAGGTCTGCCGCGGCCGTCCCCGCGAGCCCCGCGGTTGCCCAGTCCACCAGTTTCCCGAGCAGCCCGAGGTTCGCCTGGAAGAAGCAGCCCACGGAGAGCAGGATGCGTCGGCCGTTGACTTCCACGGCAAGGTCGCGCTCGTCGTCACGCCCCTCCACGGCGGCGTGGTCCCCGTCCGCGAACGCGGTGAATCGGTCCCGGGGTCCGACCGGCGGCGATTCGACGAACAACCGTTCGATGGCAGGGGCAGCGATGGGACACGACTCCACGGCCACCACGCGGTTGCTGCGGGCCCCCATGTAGCCCAGGCGGCCTTCCGGGTCCCGATGCACCTGGGCCCTGGACCGGGAGCCCCAGGGCCGTGATGGTTCGATGGGAGGCTCCGGCCTCTCGATCCCGCCGGTGCGCCGAAGCGCTTCGGCAACGATGGCCGCCTTCTGACGGAGCTGCTCCTCGTAGGCGATGTGCAGCCAGTCGCATCCGCCGCAGACGCCGGCGTATCGGCAGCCGGGCGCCACCCGGTGCGGGGACGGGGTCACGACCTCCCGCAGCGCCGCCTGGTCGAAGTCGCGCCGCGACCGGCTGATGCTCACGCGCACGCGCTCCCCGGGCAGCGTGCCGGGCACGAAGACCGCCTTGCCGTCCGCGAAGCCCAACCCGTCTCCGCCGGCCACCAGCCGGACAATGGAAAGCTCCGTCACGGGAAGAAGCGTTCCTCCACCATCGCGCACAGGCAGTGGTAGACCGGCAGATGCAGCTCCTGGATCTCGTACGTGCGGTCCGCCGGCACGGCCAGAAGGATGTCGCACAGCCCCGCCATCTTCCCGCCGGTCCGCCCGGTGAGCCCGACGGTGGTCATCCCGGTGGCGCGGCCCACCACGAGCGCCGATCGGACGTTCGCCGCGTTTCCGGATGTGCTGATTCCCAGGAGCACGTCCCCCCTTTTCCCGTGGCCCCACGCCGCCTGCGCGTAGGCCAGCTCGGCGCTTACGTCGTTTCCGAAGGCGGACAGGAGCGCGGAGCCGGCCGCCAGGTTGATGGCGGGAAGCGCGCCCTGGAGGTGGTCTGCCAACGCGGGCCCCAGGCCGGGGTCCGCGGCCCGAAGTGCGGCGGCGGCTTCCGGCGCCACGGGGCGCGGCTTGAGATAGCCTTTCATCAGCTCTCCCACGACGTGGTCCGAGTCCGCCGCGCTTCCTCCGTTGCCGCACACCAGCAGCTTCCCCCCGGCCGCGTAGCAGCGTTCCAGCGCGTGGAACGTCTCTTCGATCCGGGGCCCGAGAGGTTCGAGAACGGGGTAGCGTCGGAGCAGCTCCTGCAGGTGGTTCATGGTTTTCCCCCGGTCCTGGACATGCCGTCCACGGCAACGCAGAGCGCGGCGTAGTCCCCGATCTGTTCCCCGAGCTTCGCGGGGACCACGTCGCAGAGCCGCGCGGCGCCGGGCAGCGCTTCCCGCTGGATCTCCGCCGCCATGGTCGGCTCCAGGAAGCGGGAGCACCGCACGTAGATCCCGCCGATGACGATCCGCTGCGGATTGAGGATGTCGATGATCAGGGAGAGCCCGCGGCCGAGCCACCGCCCGCTTTCGGCAAGGATCTCGCGCGCGCTCGCATCGCCGCCTTCCGCGGCCACCCCGACGTCTCGGGCGGTGAGGGCGTCCACGGACGACCCCGGCGGGCAGAACGACACCGCCAGGCCCGCCGCCAGACGGCGGCGCGCCTCCGACCGCGCGAGCTGGGCGATGCCTCCGCCGCTGCAGAAACCCTCGAAGGACCCGTCCTTCCCGTACCCGTTCGGCCCGCCGTCCGAGAGGCGGAGGTGGCCCACTTCTCCGGCGAGGTCGTTCGTACCCTCGTACAGCCTCCCGTCGAGGATCAGCCCCGCGCCCATGCCGGTGCCGAACGTGAGGAACACCATGTTCCGCGTGCCGAGTCCCGCGCCGAAGCGCCACTCGGCAAGCGCGCACGCGTTGGCATCGTTCTGGAGGAACGCGGGACAGCCCAGTGTTTCCGACAGCGCGGAGACAACGGGCACCTCGTCCCACCCCGGCAGGTTCGGCGGGGAAAGCAGGATGCCCCGGCGGCTGTCCAGCGGTCCGCCGCAGCTCACGCCGGCCGCTGTCGGCGCCCCGGTGCCGCCGAGCTCCTCCCGCAGCGCCAGGGCCTCCCGTCCGGCCTGCCGCAGCGTGTCCTGCCACGAGCGGGACCGAGGCTCGGTGGCGAAAGTGCGCCGGCCGATCACCTCGAGCGACGCCCCCTCAGCACGGCCCGCGATGACCGCAGTTTTCGTTCCCCCGATATCGATGCCGAGCACCACCGCCGGTATGTCCGCCATTGGTCGCGAGTGTAGCATTGCCCGGGGAGACATGACAGCGGCCCGCGAGTCCGGAACCCGATTCCTACATTTGTGTAGCCTGCGGTGCATGATTTCTACATCGTGGTAATAGAACAAGGGCGCCGGTCGTCATGGGCATTTCACATAATTACTTTCCCAGATTGATATTAGCTGGAAAGATAACTCGTGGCACGGAACTTGTAGTATGCTGGTGGGGACAAATATCCCCACCCTTCCTGCGGCTTTCGGCCGAAGCCCGGGAGGGGCTTCAAAACCAAGGAGGACCCAAAGATGGCTGTGTTCAAGTCTCCGAAGGAAGTGGTGTCGTTCATCGCCACGGAAAAGGTGGAGGTCGTGGACCTGAGGTTCATGGACTTCCCGGGCCTGTGGCAGCACTTCTCCATCCCGGCGCGAGAGCTGACCGAGGAGGTCTTCGAGAAGGGCCTGGGCTTCGACGGGTCGTCGATCCGCGGGTGGCAGGCAATCAACGAGTCGGACATGCTCGTGAAGCCCGTGGCGGAAACGGCGTTCCTGGACCCGTTCCTCACGGCAAAGACGCTGTCGGTGATCTGCAACATCGCGGACCCGCTCACGGGAGAGGACTACACCCGGGACCCGCGGAACATCGCGCGCAAGGCGGAGGCGTTCCTCAAGGGCACGGGGCTTGCCGACACGCCGTTCTTCGGCCCCGAGTGCGAGTTCTTCGTGTTCGATGACATCCGTTACGACCAGAACGAGCACGAGGGCTACTTCCACATCGACTCCGTCGAGGGCCGGTGGAACACAGGCCGCAAGGAAGACCCGAACCTCGGGTACAAGATCCGCTACAAGGAAGGCTACTTCCCCGTCCCCCCGAACGACACGCTGCAGGACATCCGCAGCGAGATGATGCTCACGCTGGAATCCATCGACATCCCCATCGAGGCGCAGCACCACGAGGTTGCCACCGGCGGCCAGTGCGAGATCGACATGCGCTTCAACAACCTGGTCACCATGGCGGACAACGTCCTGAAGTACAAGTACGTGATCAAGAACGTGGCCAAGAAGCACAACAAGGTGGCAACGTTCATGCCCAAGCCCCTGTTCGGTGACAACGGAAGCGGCATGCACGTGCACATGAGCTTCTGGAAGGGCGGCAAGAACCTGTTCGCCGGTGACGGTTACGCGGGCCTCTCGCAGACGGCGCTCCACGCCATCGGCGGCCTGCTGAAGCACGCCCCGTCCATCCTCGCGTTTGCCACGCCCACCACGAACAGCTTCAAGCGCCTGGTGCCGGGCTTCGAAGCGCCCGTGAACCTCGCCTACTCGCGCCGCAACCGCAGCGCGGCCTGCCGCATCCCGATGTACTCGCCGTCCCCCAAGGCCAAGCGCGTCGAGTTCCGCTGCCCGGACCCCAGCAGCAACCCGTACCTCACGTTTGCCGCCATGCTGATGGCCGCGGTGGACGGGATCCAGAACAAGATCGACCCGGGCAAGCCGCTGGACAAGGACATCTACGACCTGCCGCCCGAAGAGCTGGCCGCGGTGCCCAAGACCCCCGGATCCCTGCGCGAAGTCCTGAAGGCGCTGGAAACCGACCACGACTACCTGCTGAAGGGTGACGTGTTCACCCCGGACGTCATCGAGACCTGGATCAACTACAAGATGAAGAACGAGGTCCTGGCACTCGATCTTCGCCCGCACCCCTGGGAGTTCATGCTGTATTTCGACATCTGAAACGTTCCTGCACCAGGGCGCCGCGGGCTGCCGCGGCGCGACGGTGTGCTTCCTTCCGCAAGGGCCCCCGGTGCCGCACGCGCCGGGGGCCCTGTCTTTTTCTGACGCTTCGACTTGACAGCGCGCGGACGGTCGTGATCCTATTGCATGGAAGATCAAAATAGTCCTATTGAATAGTCTGATTCAAAAGGAGAGAGTCGAGATGAAGTTCAGAATCCTCTGCGTCATTTCATGTGCCATTGCCCTGTCGGGCTGTATCACGGCCAACACGCCGGTCTACCAGTCTCACGCGCCGGAAACCCGCGGCGAGCGCGCCATTTCCTCCGATATCGAGCTGGCAAAGGAGGTCGACCTGGACAACACCGTCCTGGGTGTCTTCTATTCCCACGAGGTCTACCAATCCGGTGATGCGCAAACGCTGCTGTTCACGCGACGGGGAAAGACCTTCGGATCATCGACGACGGGATCGATGGACGACTACAACCTGAGCGAAACAGCGTCGATGTCCGTGGACCAGGGCCGCAAGCTCCTGAGCGCCATTGACAACTATCTTTCCATGGATCCGAAATCCCTTACGCCGTCCAAGATGTTCAACTTCGAGCTGTATTCGGGGACGCTCGACATGAGAGAAGGTTCGGACAAGTACCGACCTTTCCAGGATATCACGTTTGTTGTCGTCTGCTCAGTGACGAGCACGAAGAAGGTCTTCAAGACCGTCT
>DASRZR010000119.1:0-7138 GCA_035686185.1 Spirochaetia bacterium
GCGGGTACGATGGAGGCGAGCATGGACTTGAGGTTGCCGGACGGATTGTTCGTCACCGTGTCCGCGATGTTGTTCACCAGCTCATCGCCGGAGGAAGTCTGCAGGGCGAGCTGTGCGTAGAGGATGGCGGCAGTCTGCTGGTCCTGCTTGCCGGCTCCCGAGGGATCCGAGCTGGTTACCGCGTACTCGCTGTCCAGGTTGGTCAGGATCGTCGTGACGGTGGACGGCGAGCCCTTCAGCGCGTCCACGATGGAAGGCGACGAAAGATCTGACTGCAGGTTGCCAAGTCCCCCGGCGCCCTGGTAGCGGCTCGGATTGGGAGTGGAGGCCTTGTCCAGGCTGGAGAACGCGTTGAACTCGAAGAATGCGCTGCAGCCCGAAAGGGCAACGAACACCGCGACGAGCAACAGAAGAACTCTTGTTCTCGCCATGGGCAACCTCCGCCAATGGAACACCGCGTGCATGACGACCTTGTCCCTGAACGTCCTACATTATAGCTCAAACGGGGGTCGAAAACCAGCGTTACTCCTCCAATGAGAGGAATTGCGCCGCGACGAGCCCTGACGGCAGGACGGGCGCGTCCTGACGGATGACGCAGCGTATCAGGCTGCCCGGAGCAACGTTTTCCGGCAGGGGGCCCGCGGCTTGCACGCGCAGGTAGTTCCCGCTCACGCCTTGGCACTGTGCGGCGGTCCGGGACTGCACAAGGACCTCCACCTCCCTGCCCGACCAGCGGCGAACGTAGGCCGCGGTGAGCTCACGGGAGAGGACTGACAGCTCCGCCGCCCGCTCCCGCCGAACGCGCTCCGGCACAACGGGCCTCAGGGTTGCGGCTTCCGTGGACGGGCGGGGCGAAAACCGGAAGACGTGCAGCGCCGCGAACCCGCAATCCCGAACAAGGTCCAGCGTTCGAACGTGGTCTTCCGCGGATTCTCCGGGGTACCCGGCGATGACGTCGGCGGCCACGAACGGATCGTCCTTGGCGGCGCGAAGCCGGCGGACGCCGTCGCGGACGGTTTCGGACACGTAGCGCCGGCGCATCCGGGAAAGGACCGCATCCGACCCTGACTGCAGCGGGACATGGAAGTGCGCACAGATCCGCGGGTGGGACAAAACGTCCGCGAGCTCCGAGGTGAGCCGCTCCGGCTCCAGGGACGACAGCCGAAAGCGCACGCTTCTTGACGCCTCCAGCAGCAGGCCCACGAGACCCGGCAGGCCGGTTCCCCCGGAGGTCCACGCGCCGATGTTCACCCCGGTAAGCACGATCTCCCGCCGTCCCTGGCCCTCCAGCTCCGCGGCGCGGCGCCGCACCTCGTCCAGCGCCAGGCTCCGGGACGGGCCCCGCGCCGCGGGCACCCGGCAGTATGCGCATCGGCAATCACACCCGTCCTGGATCTTCAGGAAGGCTCGTGTGTGGAAGGAGTAGCTGCCGGCCACCAGGGAGAAGGGATCTTCCGCCCCGCCGGCCGGGGACCCCTCCAGCGCCCGCCGAAGGTGCGCCAGCGGATCACTGCCGTCTTCCAGGGCGCGCGCCAGCGTCCCGGCCACGCCCAGGATCCGCGCCTTCTCCGCCTGCGGCACCACGATGACGTTGGCGCCGAGCGCGGCAAGCGCCTCTCTTTCCGTCTGCGCCGAGCAACCCGTCACGAGCACCGGGCCGGCGGGCCGTTCCCCGGAGAGAGACCGTATCAGGAGCCGTGCTTTCTGGTCCGCCCGCGAGGTAACGGTGCACGTGTTGACCACGTGAACCTCCGCTTCCCGAAGGCCGGAGACGACCTGGAAGCCCGCGCGGCGGAACTCGGAGGCGAGGGCTTCCGTCTCGTACTGGTTGAGCTTGCAGCCGAAGGTGTGGAACGAGACCCGCGGGGGGATGAATCAGCCCTTCAGCTTCTTGTCCACGCCGTCCTTGCCGCGCTGGGCATCCGTCTGGCCCGGGTCCAGCTTCAGCGCGTGGCCGTAGGCGTCAGAGGACCACTGCAGGTCGTTGCCAAGCTCCCGCGCGTAGCCCAGGCGGGTCCACCACAGCGCGTTGTTCTGCTCGTAGTACACGGCAGTGGAAAGCGCGATGTCCGCGTTCTGGAACTGCTTCAGCCGGATGTAGCACTCCCCCATCAGCCAGTAGACCCGTCCGATCCTGTCTCCGTTCGGCCGCAGCACCACGTACTGCTGGAGGTTCGTGAGCGCATCCGGGATCTTGCCCAGGAACACGTCGGCTTCTCCCAGGATCTGGACCACCCGGGGGTCCGTGGGACTGATCGCGGTGGCTTTCTGGCCGGCCGCCAGTGCGTCCGCGTACTGCTGCAGCCGCAGGAGGCTCCACCCCATGACCACGTAGGAGTCGATGTTGTTCGGTGAGATGGCCAGCTCCTGCTGGCAGACCTTGATGGCGTCCGGGTACTTGCCCGCCCGGTACAGCTCCAGGGCGTCCGGCTTGTCCTGCGCGGAAAGCCCGACGGCTGCCACGCAGGCGATGAGAACGGCTGCCGCCGCGATCCGCGCTCTCATCTCTGCTGTCCCGTGCCGCCGGCGCCCGGCACGCCCGGGCGCTGGCCCCCGGGCTGGTTCTGCTGTCCCGGCTGCGGGGACGGCCCCGAGTGTCCGGCAGGGGCCGGGCCCTGGGCCTGCGCGGGGGCCTGCGGCTGCGCCGGGGCCTGGCCGGCTGCCGGGGCTGCCTGCCCGCTCGGGGCGGCCGGGGCTGCACCTGCGGCCGGTTGCGTGGCCGGGGTCGGCTTCTGTTCGCCCTTTCCGTCTACTGCCGGCGTTCCGCCCATGTTGCACAGACCGTTGAACCGGCAGCCGGACTCCACGACGAGGTCCGGAGTGGAGATGTCTCCATCCACCTGGGCCGTGGAGTACAGCTCCACCCGGGAACGGGCCACGATGTCGCCCTTGTGGCGGCCCTTGGAGGAAACGATGCCCGCCTCGGTGCTCGCCTCCACGTAAGCCTTCTCCCCGATGTACAGCGCGCTGGTGGACTTGATCTCGCCCTTGAACTTGCCCTTGATCATCAGCGGCTTCTTGAACGTCAGGTAGCCCTCGAACTCGATATCCTCCGCGAGGATGGTGTCGATCTCGTGCTCGTCGATTTCCTTTATCCGTACTTCGGCCATTCGGCTCTCCGTTTCCTGAGTGGTATCCCGAGGCTATCGCCGGGTCCCCGGCATGTCAATTGTCGATGGCGGCCATGATGGCGCGCAGGGACTTCTCCAGGCGCTCCCGCATCTCCCGCGTGTGGGGATTGTAGCGCTGCAGGTCGAGGAAGAGCTGCCAGGGGTCGTTGCAGGTCTGCTCCACGATCTCCAGCAGCCTGCGGTAGCCCACCGTGGCAATCGGTGACGGCCGGACGCCGAGATCGGACAGCACCCGGCCGATGTAGTGCGCTACTCCCTGGGTGAACGCGGCCTCCCGGTCGTGCTCATCGGGAGTCATAACTGAAACCGAGAGCCCCAGGGAAGTGAACAGCTCGCGCCAGCGCTCCAGCTCGCGGGCAGTGATCCGCGCGGGGCAGAGGATCATCGGAAGACCGGTGGCGCCGCGTGTGCCCGCGACGGCGGAGGCGCGCGCGGAGTCCGGTCCGAACATGGGGTGAGTCCCCAGGATGGACGCCGTGGCGGGGAGGATCCGCTCCATGAGCCCCACCGGGTGGGTCTTCACGGAGCAGGTGTCCATGACGAGCACCTCACGGGCCAGGCGCGCGCGGCTGCGCTCCAGCACCTCCTCCATGGCGGATATGGCCACGCAGTAGATGACGACCGGCTGCGAGAGCACCTCGTCCTCCCCCACGCGGCGCACGCCTTCCGGCACGGGGCGATCCGGTGAACGGGAGTACGCGCAGACAGAGGCGGACCGCGCCAGCATTCCCGCCCAGAACGATCCGAACCTCCCCAGGCCGTACACGCCCACCGTCATGCCCTGAACCCGCCTTCCTTCACAACCTCGGCATTATTGCAGTTTCGCGATAAAAAGCTATACTGGCGGGGAACCCCCACCCGAGACGGAAGAAGGAGCCACTGATATGAACTTCATTGAAGAGATGCGCGCAAAGGCAAAGGCAAATCCCCGCAAGCTGGTGCTTCCGGAAGGTTACGAGCCGCGGACACTGAAGGCGGCGCGGATCCTCGCAGACGAGAAGTTTGCAAGCGTTGTGACGGTGCTGGGCCAGAAGAGCCAGATCGAGGCCGAGGCGAAGAAGCAGGGAGTAAGCCTCTCCGGCCTGGAAGTGGAAGAGCCCGCCTCCTCCGCGCTGCGCGCGGAGTACATCGACGACTACTTCGAGCTCAGAAAGTCCAAGGGCATCTCCCGTGCGGACGCGGAGAAGGTCTTCATGGGAGACACCCAGCACTGGGGCGCCATGATGATGAGGAGGGGCCGGGCGGATGCCATGGTCTCTGGCGCGGACTCCGAAACGGCCAAGGTCCTTCGAGCGGCGCTCACCATCGTCAAGACCGCGCCCGGCATCAAGACCGCCTCTTCCTGCTTCGTGATGTACCTGCCGGGCACGAAGTGGGGCGTGGAAGGTCACATGATCTTTGCCGACTGCGCGGTGGTTCCTGACCCTTCGGTGGAGCAGCTTGCCGACATCGCGGTGTCCTCCGCGGAGTCCTGCCGCACGTTCCTGAAGGCGGAGCCGCTGGTGGCCCTGCTGTCGTTCTCCACCAAGGGCAGCGCCAGCCACGCGCTGGTGGACAAGGTGACCGCGGCGCTGAAGCTCGTGAAGGAGAAGAACCCGTCCCTGGTGGCGGACGGCGAGATGCAGGCGGATGCCGCGCTCATCGCCTCCGTGGCGGCCAAGAAAGCCCCGGGCAGCCCGGTGGCCGGCAAGGCCAACACGCTGATCTTCCCCGACCTGCAGAGCGGCAACATCGGTTACAAGCTCGTGCAGCGCTTTGCCGGCGCGGAGGCCTACGGCCCGTTCCTCCAGGGATTTGCCAAGCCGGTGAGCGACCTTTCGCGCGGCTGCTCGGTGGAAGACGTGGTGAACACGTCCGTGGTCACGCTGGTGCAGTCCCTCGGAAAGTAGGGAGCTCCGCCGGAGGGCGCACTTGAATCGCCCCCGGACCGGGCTTATTCTCTGCTCACCATGAACGTCGCCATTGTCGGTTACGGGGGCATGGGTCGGGAGGTCGAGAAGGTCCTCAAAGACCGCGGGCACACCGTGTCCGCCCGCATCGATCCCACGCAGGCCGGAGCAGACGCGCGGGAGCTGACGGAAGGGATCGCGCGGGACTCCGACGTGGCCATCGAGTTCTCCCACGCCGGCGCCGTGCTGGAGAACGCCGGGCACTACGTCCGGCGCGGCCTGAGCGCCGTGGTGGGGACCACCGGCTGGTTCGATCACCTGGACGAGCTGAAGAAGATCCTGGAGCCCGGAAAGATCGGCTTCCTGTACGGGCCGAACTTCTCAATCGGCGCGCACATCTTCTTTGCGCTGGCCGCGGCGGCCACGGAGCTGGCCAACGCCAGCCCCGAATACGACCTGATGGGCTGGGAAATCCACCACGCTCGCAAGAAGGATAGCCCGTCCGGCACCGCGCTGACGCTCGGGCGGATCGTGACCGGCAAGAGCGCGCGCAAGACGAAGATCGTCACCGAACGGCTGGATCGGCCGCCGGCGCCGGAGGAGCTTCACATCGCCTCGGTGCGCGGCGGCTACGAGCCCGGCACGCACACCCTGCTGGTGGACTCCGCCTTCGACACGATAGAGCTCACGCACCGAGCCAGGAACCGCGGCGGCTTTGCCCTCGGGGCCGTGAGGGCTGCCGAGTGGCTTGCCGGCCGCACGGGCCTTTTCGAGGTCAACGATTTCATCCGCGAGATGCTGGAGGGGGAGCGCGGGGCATGAAGCTGGAAGGGGTCTACACGGCGCTGGTCACACCGATGACCGCGGATGGCGCGCTGGATGAGAAGGCGCTGCGGCGCCTCGTGGATGCGCAGGTGCAGGGCGGCGTGGCCGGCCTTGTCCCGGTGGGCACGACGGGAGAAAGCCCGACTCTTGATGGCGATGAGTGCCGCCGGGTCATCGAGATCGTGGTGGAGCAGGTCCATGGCCGGATCCCCGTGATTGCCGGGGCCGGGTCCAACTCCACCGCGGAGGCCATCCACTACAGCCGGGACGCCAGGGCGGCTGGCGCCTCCGCCACGCTGCAGGTGGCCCCGTACTACAACAAGCCCACGAACCAGGGATTCCTTGCGCATTTCCGCGCCATCGCGGACGCCGTGGATCTGCCGCTGATCGTGTACAACATCCCCGGCCGGACCGGCAAGAACATCGACAACGCCACGATGGTGGAGCTGGCGAAGCACCGCAACATCGTGGGGGTGAAAGAAGCAAGCGGCGACATCGGCCAGGTCATGGACCTGATCGCGCGAAAGCCGGCGGACTTCGGCGTGTTGTCCGGCGACGACAACCTCGTGCTGCCCATCATGGCGCTGGGCGGGACCGGAGTGATCTCGGTGGTGAGCAACCTGCTCCCCGGCGAGATGTCCCGGTTCGTAGGGGCCGCGCTGGCCGGTGACTGGGAAACGGCGCGCCGCATGCACTACGAGCTGTTGCCGCTGTTCAAGGCTGCCTTCATTGAGACGAACCCCATCCCCATCAAGGCGGCGCTCGCCATGAAGGGCATGATCACGGAGAGTTATCGTCTGCCGATGTGCCCGCTCTCCCCGGCGAGCCGGGAGTCTCTCCAGGCAACGCTCCGCCAGATGAAGATCCTCTAGCGATCACCCGGGCAATCCGCACGTAGACGGAGGGCGGCACCTGTTCGGCCCGCAGGCCCGGGTCAACGCCCTCCCGCCTCAACGCCTCCTGCAACGCCGGGTCCCTGGCGTTGTTGCGAATGGTCTTGCGCCGGGAAGCAAACAGCGTTCGCGCGATCCCTGAGAGCGCCGCAAGCTCTGCTGCGGCCGGCGCATCGGGAAGCGGCGTCATCTCGACTATGGAAGACACCACGTCCGGCGCAGGGTAGAAGCTCCCCGGCTGGAGGTCTCCCCTCCCCGTCACCCGGAAGCAGGCCTGGCAGAGGACGGAGAACGAGGAGTAGCTTTTCACCCCCGGCAACGAGCTCATCCGATCGGCAAGCTCCCGCTGAACGGTGATCACCATCCGAGCCGGACGCAGCCCCGCCTCGATCATGTCTCC
>DASRZR010000120.1:0-11986 GCA_035686185.1 Spirochaetia bacterium
GGCAGGAAGCCCGCTCACGTTGGCCCCGGTGTAGGTGCCGCCGGTGAGCAGGCGCACGGTGACGGGGCTGGAGGGGGCGTCCGAGGAGGTGATGGTGAATGTGGCCGTTCCGCCGTTCTTGGTGACGGAGGTCTTGTCACAGCTCAGGGAAAGCACCGGGTAGGGGCTGACGCTGACGCTGATGTGCATGGCCATGCTGGGCAGCATGTCGGGGCCGATTGCCACGGCGTGGACGTCCAGGCTCTGGCTGGCAGTGGTCCGTGTGATGGTGAGATGACCGCTTGAGCTGCCGATCTTGCGGGCGGTGTCGAAGTTCTTAACCGCACTGCCGTCAGTTGTGTAGTAGATAGTGGCGTTTTCCGTGGTAGTGGAGAGCGTTACGGTGGTGGTGCTGCCGGTGACCACGGAGCCGTCGTTGGCGATGGAGCCGGAACCGCCGCCCTGGGAGGACCAGGACACGGTGACCGGGGCGGTCATTCGGGGGGTGCTGGGGTCAGTGGTGTGGGTGCCGCCGCCCTTGCCGCCGAAGTCGTAAGGGAGCGGGCACCCGGCCAGGACAACCGCGGCAAAGGCGGCGCAGATGAAAAGCCGGACATTTTGCATGGCACGTTCCACTGTGCACATTCTGCCACCGCTGGCCATGGCAAATCGTTCAGGAAAAGAACTTGAACCTTTGTTGGGGCCGCTTTTATAATCCGCTATGGCGCTGGTGGCGTTCGGCTGCGGGATCGTGGTGCTCTTCTTTGCGCTTGCCCAACTGACCATTGGCAGCCATCAGCCTCTGCAGGTCTGCATCGCCGTATCCTGCCTGGCCGCCACATGGGTCCTGCTGTACATCTGGGCGGACGCAGAGGGACTGATCCGGAGCGTCCCCGTTCTGGCCAACACGGACAACTCGGCGGTGCTCATCGCTGCCCCGGGATTCTACCTGGGCTCCCTCACCATCCTTCACGAGGGGAAGCGGCCCGTCAGAAGCTACCTGGCGTACTTTGTGCCACCGGGGATCGTGGCGGCGGGCGGGGTTGTCTACGGCGCTCTCACTGCGCCCGCGTTCCTGAGCGCGCATGGCGTGATTCCGAACCACTACTCCAGCCCGTTCCTGGCGGGGTTCACCCTGGGAAGCGACCTGGTGCTGGTCATCGCCATCATCCTGGATCTCCTGGCCGCGCTTCGACTCCTGCGGGCCGGCAGGGTCCAGGATCGGGCCGGCTTCAACCACCAGCTCATGTTCCTTCATGCCTACCTTGCCGCCGCTGTCACGGTGGTTGTCGGCACCGCCTCCGGAAGCCGCTCGGTGTACGTGGCGGGATGCGTGGCCGCGGGGTTGATTGTCGTGGCGTTTGCGCTGTCCCGCACGGTGGTGTTCTACTATGCAAACGACCGGCTCGGGCCGCGCCTGCGCCAGAGGAAGCCGGAATGGGACGGCTCCTCGGAGGAGCTGGCCGGCCGGCTGGCCGCGCTCATGGAGAAGGAAGCGCCGTACCGTGACGAGACTCTTACACTGCGGCGGCTGGCAGGCATGCTCGGGGAGAGGCCGGAGCGTCTTTCCTACTACCTGAACGCGGGCCTGTCCCGGTCCTTCCGGTCCTACATCAGCGACCTGCGGCTGGAGAGCGTATGCCGGGACCTGCTGGCCGATCCGCGGCGTTCCATCCTGAACGTGGCGTTTGCCAACGGGTTCAATTCCAAGAGCAGCTTCAACACGCTGTTCTTCCAGAAATACGGAAAGACCCCCAAGGAGTTCCGGCGGGAGAAGCTGAGCCGGCTCTGACTGAGCGGATCCGGCTTCCCGGTCGGGCTTACGGCCCTACGCTCTCCAGGATCTTCGCGGCCCCTATTCGCGCAAGCTCCACGTCCTCTTCCTGGGAAAGGCCGCTCACCGCCACGGCGCCCGCCACCGTGCCCCGGTACGAGACCGGCACGCCGCCGTCCCAGCCCGTGAACGCCGGGTCCGTGTTGGCAAGCTGCCAGCCGTGCTTCTGGAAGTTCTTCCCCACGGCGCCGGTCTCGTTGCGCTCGCGCGAGGCGGTGAGCACCTTGCGCGTGGCCACCAGGACGGAAGGAAGGGGAGCCCCGTCCATGCGCAGCAGAGAGATGATCTCCCCGTGGGAATCAGAGACCGCGATCACGGCCGCCTTCCCCCGGCGGACCAGCTCCGCGCGAATTGCCTGGATGGCGATACCCGCCTCGGTCTCACCCAGCTCGAATACCTGCCGCATGACTTCCTCCCTCCCGGCCCCCTACGGGACCAGCACAATCTTCCCGTAGGCCCCCGGCTCCAGCACCTTACGGTGTGACTGCGGGGCGTCTTTCAGTGGCAGCTCCAGGCCTACCACCGGGCGCAGCGTGCCGTTTTCCAGGCCGGCGGCAATCGCCGCATGGGCGCTGGCCGCATCCTCCGGCGTGATGTTCCACAGGAGCATGCCGTGCACCGAGGCGTCACGTCCCATCAGGTCTCTCGGTGTCACGGTGACGTCTCCCCGGCTGCCGATCACTACCACCCGGCCCCGGGGCGCCAGGAGCTTCAGGTCAGCGCCCAGGTTCACGTTGGCAAGCATTTCCAGGATCACGTCCGCGCCCCGGCCACCCGTCACACGCAGGATCTCCTCCTGGTAGCCGGGGCTCCTGTGGTCCACCACGTGGTGCACGCCCTCCCGGAGGGCCAGCTCGCGGCCCCTGTCCGTGCCCGCGGTCCCGATGACCCTGAGCCCCATGGCCCGGCCGAACTGCGCCGCCGCGGTGCCCACCCCGCCGCTGGCCCCGTGGATGAGGAGCGTCTCCCCGGCCTTGGCGTGGGAGATCTGGGAAAGCGCGCGGAACGCGGTGGCGTACGGCACGAACAGCCCCGCGCCCTGGGCAAAGGAGATCTTCTCGGGGAGCGGTCGCGCACCGGCTTCCGTCACGAGCGTGTACTCCGCGTAGGTGCCGGTGACGCCGCGGGCCACGTACACACGGTCCCCCGGCTTCACGGAGGCAACGCCAGCGCCCACGGCCTCCACCACGCCCGCGGCGTCCGTGCCGGGCGTGTACGGCAGCGCAGGCTTTGTGAGACCGCTCCGTGCGTAGGTGTCAGCGGGGTTCACTCCCGCGGCACGGACCCGGACCAGGACCTGTCCCGGACCGGGCTCGGGCCGGGCCACCTCTTCCAGCTTCATGACATCAGGGTCACCGCACTGACGGACAACGATTGCTTTCATGTCTGCGCCTTTTCCTCGGGTCTCAATCTATGCCCTTGCGGCGCGGAGGGCAATCGAGGTATCACCACCTTCGCCATGGCGGATGCGTGCATCAGTGTGGACCGCCTCCAGGTGGACCGGGAGGGCGTGCCGGTTCTCCGGGACGTGTCCCTCTCCGTTGCCTGCGGGGAGCGACTGATCGTGGCCGGACCCAACGGCGCGGGCAAGACCACGCTCCTCAAGGCCATCCTGGGCATGGTCCGCATCAGCTCAGGCCGCGTCACGGTGCTGGGCCACGACGTGGGCACCCGGGACTGGGCCCGGCGGCGGCGCCGGGTGGGCTACGTGAACCAGGAGTCCGTCCAGGTGGACTTCCCCATTTCCGGGCGTGAGGTGGTAGAGATCGGCGTCTGCGCCACGCCGCTGCCGCGCGAGGAGAAGAGGCGGAGGATCGACGATGCCATGGAGGCCGTGGGCTGCTCGGCGCTCAGCCGCCGGATGTACGCCCGGCTTTCCGGCGGTGAGAAGCAGAAGCTGTCCCTTGCCCGGTGCCTGTGCCAGGACCCGGAGCTGCTCCTGCTGGACGAGCCTACCTCTTCCCTGGATCCCCGGGCCCGCGCGGAGCTGATGGAGCTGCTGGACACGCTGAACGAGAAACGCCGGATCACCATGGTGATGGTCTCCCACGACGCCCAGGTCCTCTCCGAACCGGCGTGGACCATCCGGCACATGGAGGCGGGCGCGTTCGCCTGAGCGCATGAACCTGATCCAGGCCCTGTCCTATCCTCCGATCCTGCGCGGGCTGATTGCCCTTGTGCTGGCCGGCTGTTTCTTCCCGCTGGCGGGGGTGTTCATCCTGCGCCTGAACCTTGTGACGCTGCGCTTCACCCTCATGCACGCCGCGCTCCTGGGCGCCGCCATCGGGCTGGCGCTGCACGTGGATCCGCTTCTGGCCGGCCTGGCGCTGGACCTGGTGGCCATCGCCGCCATTGCGCGTGTTGCCCGGCAGTCCGGACTCACGTTGGGCTACGTGTCCACGTTCTTCATGGTGCTCACCATCGGCCTGGCCTTTGCCGTGATCTACAAGGCCGGGGTGCCGGCCAAGGACGCGTTCGGAATACTCTGGGGAAGCATCTACTCGCTTTCCCGGGTCGACCTTGCCCTGATCGGCTTCTACTGCGTGGCCATCGTCCTGTTCGTCACGCTCCTGTTCCCGCGCGTGAGCGCCGTGCTCTTCCACCGGGAGATCGCGTGGGCCTCCGGCGTGTCCGAGGCCTCCCTCACCACCGTGATCCTGCTGTTCGTCGGAGTGAGCGTGGCCCTCCTCATGCAGCTCATTGGCGCGCTGCTTCTGGACTCCATCCTGCTGCTGCCGGCCATCGTGGCCAGCTTTCACGCCAGGAGCACGCGCGGGTTCTTCCTGCAGTCGGCGCTCATCGGCGCCTTCTGCAGCCTCACGGGGTTTGTTGCGTCATTTGCCCTGGACGTGCCGGCCAGCTCCGCGGTGACGGTCATCGCCGCGTGCCTGCTGGGCATCGGGCTCGTCTATAGAAGATTTTCCAGGAGGAATGCATGAGTCAGAGATGCGGGAGCCTGTTCGCAGCGGCCCTCTTTGTGCTTGTCGCGGTCGGCGCGCTGGGCGCGCAGTCCACGTTGCGGGTAGTGGCTACCAACTCGTGGACGGCCGCGTTTGCGGTTGCCGCGGGAGCCACCAGCGTGGTCACCCTGGCGCCGAACGAGCTGCGTCACCCGGCGGAGTACGAGCTGAAGCCGTCCGACGTGGAAGCGCTGAAGGGCGCTGACCTGATCGTCTATACCGGGTTCGAAGTCATGGCACAGAAGCTTGGCGATGCGGCCGGCCGGCAGTCCATCCGGATGCTCAAGATCGACGCGGACTACACGGACGCCGTTCTGCGGGCTTCCCTGACCTCCCTCGGTGACGCGCTGGGCACGAGCGCCATCGCGCAGGCCAACCTGGCCACCCTGGAGGCGTACCTCGCTTCCTGGAAGAAGGAGCTGTCGGACGCCGGCCTGGCCGGGGCACCCGTGGTCGTGCACGTGTTCCAGGCGCCGCTCATGAAGGAGCTGGGACTGCAGGTGGCCGGCGTGTTCGGGCCGGGGCCGCTGGAGGCGGCGCAGATTGCGAAGCTCTCCCCGGTGGGTGCCCGGCTGATCGTGGACAACTGGCACAACGAGGCCGGCGGGCCGCTGCGGGAAACGATGAAAAAGGCGCGCTACGCGTCCCTCATCAATTTCCCCGGTCCGGACGGGACGAAGTCACTGCTGGACGTGCTGGCGGACGACCGTGCCCGGTTGAAGGCGGCAGCCGGGTACTGAGTCGGCCTCGAACCGCTCGCCGGGTACACCATTGCCCCTGCCTCGCGCCAAAGGTACAATGCGCGGCAGGACACGGAGATGCTCCGAAAGAATGTGCGCGCGCTCCTGGTCGTTGACGTGCAGAACGACTTCTGCCCCGGCGGCAGCCTGGCGGTGGAAGCCGGAGACGAGGTGGTGCCCGTCATCAACCGGGTCCTGCCGGCCTTCCCCCTCGTGGTGGCCACGCAGGACTGGCACCCCCCGGACCACGTTTCGTTTGCCAGCAGCCACCCGGGGCGGCAGCCGCTGGACAGGATTGACGTGGACGGCATGGCGCAGGTGTTGTGGCCGGACCACTGCGTGCAGGGAACCCGCGGCGCGGAGTTGCATCCGCGGCTGGACGTTACGCGCGTCGGCCTGCTGCTTCGCAAGGGCATGCGCCGGGGACTCGACTCCTATTCCGCCTTTTTTGAGAACGACCACCGCACGGACACCGGGCTTCGCCACTACCTGAAGGGCCTGGGGGTGAGGGAGGTGGTGGTCTGCGGCCTTGCCACGGACTACTGCGTGTTTTCCTCTGCCATGGACGCACGTCGCCTGGGGTTCCAGGTCAGCCTGCTGGCGGACGCCTGCCGCGGGGTCAACTTTCCGGACGGCAGCGTGGCGCAGGCGGTGGCCGCCATGGAGAAGGCGGGCGTGCGCCTCACGAGCCCGGAGAAGCTCTGACGGCTGCCGACACCTCGTGCGGGTCAATGTGGATGAAGGCCCGTGAGACCTCGTCCAGGCTCTCAATGGCGTCCTGCACCCTTTTGCCGATGGTGTGCGCTTCCTCGATGGTGATGCGGCTGTCCACGTCGATGTGAACCTCGATCTCCACCGACGTGCCCACGTAGTGGGCAAACACGTCGTTGAGTCCGAGCACGCCTTCCGTCTTGTGGGCGATCGCCATGATGCGCTGCACAAGCTCCCGGGGCGGTGCGCCGCCCATCAGGTACTTGATGTTGTCCCGGCCGATGCGGAAGCCCGCCCAGATGATCCACAGGCCCACGGCCATGGCGGCCGCGGGATCGAATATCGGGAAGCCGAGGTTCGCGGCTCCCACGCCGATGATGACCGCGGCGGACACCAGCACGTCGTTCCTGTGGTCCACGGAGGAGGCCAGCAGCGCGGTGCTTCCGGCCCGGCGGCCCGTGCGCCGGGCCACGATGAACATCGCAAGCTTCACCACCATGACCACGGCCAGCAGGATGAGCGGAAGAATGCCGGGCCGGACACTGGCTCCTCCGAACAGCCGTCCAAACGACTGGGTGATGATTTCGAAGCCCACGATCCCGGTCAGGATGGCCACTACGAGGCCCGCCACCGGCTGCGCGCGTGAGTGCCCGAAGGGGTGACCCTCGTCCGGCCCGCGGTAGGAGCTCCTGACGCTCACCATCACGATGGTGGATGCCACGATGTCCGTGAAGGAGTTGAAGGAGTCGGAAATGATGGCGATGGAGTTGAACGAGACGCCCGCCACCACCTTGGCCGCGCACAGCACGACGTTGCCGACGATGCCCATCCAGGTAGCGAACTGTTCGGCAGGGCCGATCTGGCGCTGTTTCACTGGCGTCGACGGTACACGTCCGGCGCCACTCCGACAACGGCCTTGAAGTCCCGGATGAAGTGCGCCTGGTCGAAGTAGCCCAGCTCCAGGGCGATGTCCCCGCACGCCGCCTTCGGGTCCCGCAGGAGCCGTTCCGCGGCCTCCTGCAGGCGGAAGCGGCGGATGACCTCCTTGGGTCCTACACCCACCTCGCGCTGGAACCGGCGCTGCAGGCTGCGCACCGTGGTGCCGCCGGCCCGGGCCGCGTCCTCCGCGCTCAGGATGGACCGGTCCGAGATGATCCGCTCTGCCATCAGAGTGGCAGCGGTCGGATTGCTCCCCGCGCCGGTTGCCGCCCGCAGGCCGCGCCAGAACCTGTCCGTGGCCGCGGCCCGTTCCTCGTTGGAGCTGGCCGAAGCAACGTCTCCTGCCCAGGCTGCCGCCTTCTCCCCGAAGACGTCGACGAGCGGGATGCGCCTCCCGGTGAGCCGGTTCACGGGCGCCCCATACAAAGGAAAGAAAGCGCCGGGCCGGAACTTCACGCCAAAGACGGAACCGGTGCCGGTCATGTCACGTACGAATGTTCGGCCCGGGACGCCGTACAGGAAGACCCCTTCCGGCTCCACCGCCGCATTGATGGACGCGTGGGAGATATTGGTCTGTCGATAGATCCGGCCGGCCGGGAGGTCCCAGGCCACCGACCAGTAGGCTTCGATCCACGCCGCCAGGTCTTCCGCCGGCTGAAAGCGCTGGAGCCGAAAGTGCCGCAGCCCCTCCCGGAAGTCGAGGATCCCGTTGGTCGCGTCCGCCGCGGTGACCTGTCGCATTTGTACAATCCGCCCATCGGAAAAATACAGCAGCTTTCCGGCATGAGCAAAGAAGAGACCCGCTACGCCATCGAGGTTTCCACCAGGATCGATGCGAGCATCCCGGAGGTGTGGAGGCTTCTCGTGGATCCCACGCTCGCCAGCGAGCTGTGGTGGGGCTCCACGGTGGAAAGCGATTTCGTGGCCGGCCGGCCCATCGTGTGGAAAGGCGTATGGGAAGGCAAGCCGTTCGAGGACCGGGGAGTCATCCTGCAGGTCCAGGCGCCCCACCTCCTGAGCTACTCCCACTGGACGCCTTCCATGGGTCCGGATGTGGAGGAGAAACGGAACATCCTCACCTGGAGGCTGTCTGAGGAGAATGGCGGCGTGCGCGTGGTGTTCCAGCACGAGAACATCGCCACCCGGGAAATGAAAGAGCATTCCGAGCCGATGTGGAGCCAGCTCCTGGCCCGGATGAAGGAGCTGGCGGAAAAGAGCCGACAGCCCCGGTGACCCGGGGCCGTCGGCGCGGGCGCTAGGCGTCCCGCGTTTCGGAGCCGGCGGGGCCGGACTCCGCTTTCTTCTTCTGCACGAAGGTGTCAAACGCCTGCCGGCCTTCTGACTCCCAGAAGTCCCGGTACATCCGCCACTCGTCGGGACCGTGCGGACGGCCCGCCCACGGGTTTCCGCCCCAGGGGTTTCCGCCCCAGGGACTTGCCTTGCCCTTCCAGGGACCGCGGGAATGCGGGTGTCCGCCGCGGAAGCCCAGGCCTCCGAAGATCAGCTTCCCGAGGATCACCAGCCCGAAGCCTTCCCAGTACGTGATCTCCCCCAGGTGGAAGATCGTCGGCATCAGCCAGTTCCACAGGAGCATCACCAGCCAGCCGAAGGCCAGCGCGAACACCGCCGCGCCCACCACACCCAGGACCGCGAAGCCCGCGATCCGCAGACCCCTCAGGCCCGGCCGATGCGGCCGCCAGCCTTCCGGCGTTTCATGACTGCTCATTCCAGACCTCCTGTGAGCGATTCCCGCAGTGCTCTCACGGCCCGATGTTTGCGGGCCAGCAGCGTACCGATGGGCGTCTCCCATTTCTCGGCAAGCTCCTTGAAGCTCCGTCCCTCCAGCTCGGTGGCCACCAGCACGTCCCGCTGGGCCGGGGGGAGCTCCTCGATTGCCTGCGCCAGCGCTTCCTCCGCCTCTTCCCGACCCACTATCTCCTCCGCCTCGTAGCGGATGTCGGCGATCTCCCCGGACATCTCCTCCGTCGGCGTCTTCCGCCGGCGGTAGACGTCGATGATCCGGTTTCGGAGAGCCCGGAAGATGTACGCCGACAGGTCGACAATCGGGTCCGCCGCGTCGTCCCGTTCGAACATGTGCTCCACCACGTCCTGGACCACGTCCTCCGCTTCCATGTCCGCGGTGTCGTCCAGGCGCGTGCGCACGTATCCTACGAACCGGTTCCATTCCGTGGCGATGAGGCTCGCGATACGCTTTTTCTGCGTCTCTGCGCTCACGTTCTTTATGACGGGGATTTCACCGGCTTATTGCACCCGGCGGAGGAAATCCCGCAGCGCCGTTTCCAGCTCCTCCGGGGCGGTGACGTGCGGCCAGTGGTCCGCCGTGGCCAGCGTGAGGATGCGCGCGCGCGGGAAGAAGCGGCGCATGAGAGGGTGGTCCTCCGGCCGCACGTAGCCGGACCTGCCGCCCGCCACCAGCAGGGTCTCTCCTTCATAGCGGCCGGTCACGGAGGCCCAGTCGGAGGCCACTTCCCGGTGCTCCAGCACCTCCACGTTCGGCTTCCAGCGGAAGCCGTCCCCCTCCCGCGCCACGTTGGTCATGATGAACTGCCGGGTGCGAAGGTCCGGGACGATGGGCTGGAGGAGCGAGTCGATGTCCGCGCGGGAGCGGCAGGCGCTGATGTCCGTCTTCAGCGCCCGAAGCTCTTCCGAATGCTCCGGCGGGTAGGGGCGCGGCGCGATGTCGATGACCGCCAGCCCGGCGGTCCTCTCCGGGTGGCGCAGGGCAAACCCCATGGACACGAGCCCGCCCATGGAGTGGCCGATGAGACGAAGCGGACCGGGGGCGTGCGCGTCAGACCAGTCCGCGACGTCCTGGACACAGTCCTGCAGCGTGTGCGTGGGAGCGTGCGGGGATTCCCCGTGGTTTCTCAGGTCCAGGCCGTAGACATGCCCTTCCGATGCGAGCCGTCGTCCCATGCCGGCCCAGTTCTGGGAGGAGCCGAACAGCCCATGCAGGATCACAATCGGGCTGCCGTCACCGCCAAGATCCCGAAACCACAGGTCCATCTGCTCAACTGTAACGGCCGCTCCCCGCATCGCCAAGCGGCCGGTCCAATTGACTTTTTCCATCCCGCGTATATTCATACAGAAAAGGGGGCACAATGCCGGAGACGAAGAACGCAGGAGGGACCGCCATGCCCGGCACGGCGCGGCTCATCCTGGAGGGAAAGGAGTACGAGCTTCCCGTCGTGGTCGGAACCGAAGGGGAGAAAGCGTTCGACATCTCCAGCCTCCGAAAGACCACCGGCTACGTCACCCTGGACAAAGGCTACGAGAACACCGGCTCCTGTCGGAGCGGCATCACCTTCATAGATGGAGAGAAGGGGATCCTGCGCTACCGCGGTTACCCCATTGAGGACCTGGCGGCGAAGTCCACGTTCACCGAGGTGGCCTACCTCCTGCTCTACGGAGAGCTTCCCACTCACCCGCAACTGGAGGAGTTCTCCACGTTCCTCAACGAGTCGTCCCTGATCCACGAGGACATGCTGCACTTCTTTGTCGGGTTCCCGCGCGGCTCCCACCCCATGGGGATCCTGGCCACCACGGTGGCCTCCCTCTCCACGTTCTACCCGGTCCCCGAGGTCATGGACGAGAAGGCGGAGCGCCAGATCCTGGCCAACCTCATCTCCCAGGTGCGCACCATCGCGGCCATCTCCTACAAGAAGTCAATAGGGGAACCGATCGTGTATCCCTCCTACCGGCTGCGCTACGTGCCGAACTTCCTCAACATGATGTTCTCCAGCCCCGTCAAGGACTCCGTCCTGGACGAGGACATCGTGAAGGCAATTGACCTGTTCCTCATCCTGCACGCGGACCACGAGCAGAACTGCAGCACCTCCACCGTGCGCCTTACCGGGTCCAGCCTGGCCAACGTCTACGCGGTCATCTCCGCCGGTATTTCCGCGCTGTGGGGGCCGCGCCACGGCGGGGCCAACCAGGAAGTCATCCGCATGCTGGAGAGGATCCACGCGGAGCACGGGGACGGCACGGAGTACGTGCGCCGGGCCAAGGACCGGAACACACCGGACCGGCTCATGGGCTTTGGCCACCGGGTGTACAAGAACTTCGATCCGCGAGCGAAGATCCTGAAGGAAGCCTGCCACAAGCTGCTGAAGAAGCCCGGCATGACGGACCCGCTGTTCGATATTGCCCTCCGACTTGAGGACATTGCGCTCAAGGACGACTACTTCATCTCCCGCAACCTCTATCCGAACGTGGACTTCTACTCCGGGCTGATCCTGCGAGCCACCGGCATCCCGTATGACATGTTCACCGTACTGTTTGCCATTGGACGCACGCCGGGCTGGCTGGCGCACTGGCGCGAGATGTACCACGGGGAAGACTTCCGCATCATGCGTCCGCGCCAGATCTACGTGGGCAGCCCCAACCGAGCCTACGTGAACGTGAAGGACCGGGCCTGAGGCCGCGGCAGTCATTCATGGCCGATACCTCCCACACCTCCCACCGGGGCGCCACGTCCGGGCCGCAGCCCGGGGATCAGCCATCCGGGCCGCAGCGCTCCGGGCTGCTCTCTGCCGGCCCGCAGCTCGGCATGCCCGTGATGGCGGGCTCCGCAGTCCTGTTCTCCCTCATGTCGTTCCTCATCCCCCTCACTCACGGGGTCAGCGCCTTCATCATCGTCTCCGCGCGGTTCGTGGTAGGTATCCTGGTGATTGTGGGTGCCGCCGTGGTGACCCGCACGCCGCTGAAAGCAGTGAACAAGTGGTGGCTGGTGGCACGGGGCGTCATTGGCGCTTCATCCGTCTACCTCCTGTTCCGCGGAATCATGAACCTTGGCCTGG
>DASRZR010000121.1:0-9572 GCA_035686185.1 Spirochaetia bacterium
ATCACGTGCCGTCCCACCGGGTGTCGGAAGATGAGCTCGTAGAAGGTGGCCACCGCCTCCACCTCTTCCGTGCTCACGCCCAGCAGGGACGCCACCTCCGGCAGCGCCTCGTCCGGCACCCAGCCGTGGTGCTCCTGCACGATGAGCAGGGCTTCCGAGATTGCCCCCCGCGGATGGTCGTTCTGCTTCAGCTCCTCCGCTATCTTCTGCCGCTCCTGCGCGCTCAGCATGTGCTGCTCCGTCCTCCCCGCCGGTCCCGCGTCATCTGTCGATGTCCGCCAGGACGTAGTCGATGCTCCCGATGACCACCATGAGGTCCGCCACGGTGAGCCCGCGGCTCAGCACAGGGATCATCTGCGTGTGAGCGAAGGACGGGGTGCGGATCCTCGTGCGGTAGCTGAGCGTCCCGCCGTCACTCACCAGGTAGTACATGTGGTTGCCCTTGGAGCCCTCCGCTACCATGGAGGCCTCCCCCGGGGGGATCACCGGTCCCCAGCTCACGCCGAGGAAATGCGTGATGAGCGTCTCGATGTCGTGCATCGTGCGCTCCTTGCGCGGCGGCGTGGCAAGCGGGTGGTCCGCCTTGTAGTCTCCCGCCGGCATGTTCTTCAGGCACTGCTCCATGATCCGCAGGCTCTGGTAGATCTCCTCGTTGTGGACCCACAGGCGGTCCCAGGCGTCCCCGTGCGCGCCCACCGGCACGTCGAACTCGAAGCGGTCGTAGCCGCCGTAGGGCTTCTTCTTGCGCAGGTCCCAGTCCACCCCCGAGCCGCGCAGCATCGGGCCCGTGGCCCCCCACGAGATGGCCTCGTCCTTGCCGATGGAGCCGATGCCCTTCGTGCGCGCCTTGAAGATGGCGTTGTTCAGGACCGTGGTCTCGTAGTCCCGCATGCGCTTGCGCATGTGGGCGATGAACTCCCTCACCATGCCGTCCCAGCCCCGGGGAAGGTCCTGCGCCACGCCGCCGATACGGAACCAGGCGGGGTGCATCCGTCCGCCGGTCACCGCTTCCACGATGTCGAACCCGTGCTCCCGGTCGGTCATCAGCCAGAACAGCGGGGACATCTGCCCGGTGTCCGCGCTGTACGTGCCGTAGTAGACCAGGTGGCTGATCACCCGGAACAGCTCGGCCATCATGATGCGGATCACCTCGGCACGCTCCGGCACCTTGATGCCGGCCAGCTTCTCCACGGCGAGCACGTACGGGAAGTTGTTGAGCATGCCGCCCAGGTAGTCGATGCGGTCCGTGTAGGGAATGTAGGTGTGCCAGGTCTGGCGCTCGCCCATCTTTTCCGCGCCACGGTGGTGGAACCCGATCTCGGGCACGCAGTCCAGGATCTCTTCCCCGTTCAGCTGGGCGGTGATCCGGATGACGCCGTGCGTGGAGGGGTGGTGCGGGCCGATGTTCACGAACAGGTACTGGTGGTCTCCCTCTTCCCGTTTCATGCCCCATTCCTCGGGGCTGAACTCCAGCATGGCCAGCCGTCGGTGGGCTTCCGCGGAATCCATCTTGAAGGGAGCCATCTCGGTGGCGCGCGCCGGGTATTCCTTGCGAAGCGGGTGGCCTTCCCACCAGGGCGGCAGGAGGATCCTTTTCAGGTGAGGATGGCCGTCTACCGTGATCCCGAACATGTCGAAGATTTCGCGTTCGTACCAGTTCGCGTTCGGCCAGATGTCCGAGGCCGTCCGGAACGAGGGCTTCTCCCCCTGCAGGGCCAGCTTGATCCGCACGTCCTTGTTGCGCTCCAGGGAGCACAGGTGGTAGACGATGGAGAAGTCAGCCGGCGGTTGCCCCTCCCGATGCGTGCGCTGGCGCTCGTCGATGGCGGTCAGGTCCAGCAGCATGGCGCAGGAGCCGCCCTGCGGGCTGCGAAGCCACTCCAGCGCCTCCCGCAGCCGGGAGGGCGTCACCCAGGCGGTTTCCACCTCATCCCGCGTGGGTTGGCGGACGATCGATTCCGCGCCGATCCGTTCCGTGAGCCCGTCGATGATTCCCGTTGTCGCGACCATGTAACCCCCACGTGAGGCGGCCGGGCCGACGCGCGGGCCCTTCGGAATCCCGCCTAGATCTCGTCCGGCGTTCGAAGCTCGGTCTGCTGCTGACGTTCGACGCGCATCGCGTCACGCAGGGACGGTTTCACCGTCCGGACAATCCCCTGGGGACCAACCACCCAGGACAGGGGCCTCTTCTCGGAGGCCACGGCCTCCCCGAGCAGCACCAGCCCGCGCATGAACGCGTCGGGGCTCGGCGGGCAGCCCTGGACGTAGACGTCCACCGGGAGGAACGTGTCCACGCCCTGCACCACGCTGTAGATGTCGTACATTCCGCCTGAGCCGGCGCACGAGCCCATGCAGACTACCCATCGGGGCTCCATCATCTGCTCGTACATGTGCAGGACCAGCGGGGCCATCTTCTGGAACACGGTGCCCGCCACCACCATGAGGTCCGCTTCCCGCGGCGTCCCGCGGAGAACCTCGGAACCGAATCGCGCGATGTCGTAGCGGCTGGTGAGGGCCGTGGCCATTTCCACGTAGCAGCAGGACAAGCCGAAGTTGAACGGCCACATGGAATACTTGCGTCCCCATGCCACGAGGTCCAACCTCTTTGCCAGGTAGACGTCGCTGCTCGTGTGGGGGGGGCGCCGCGTGCCCCGGTAGTCGCCCGTGAGGGGAATTGTGTCACGCACCGGTGAACCCGTGCCTTTCCTTGTGATCGCGCAGCCGTCGGACGCCCCAGTCGAAGGCGCCCCGGCGCCAGAGGTAGGCCAGCCCGGCCACGGTTTCCACCATGAACACCAGGGCTGCCACGTACCCGGGCCATCCCAGTTCCCGGGCGGAGACCGCCCAGGCAAACAGGTAGACGGCGGAGATGTCGAAGATGACGAAGAACATCGCGACAAGGTAGAAATCAGCGGAAAACCGCACGCGCGCCGAGCCGGTGACCGGTACCCCTGACTCGTAGGGCATCCCGGTCCCCTGTTCGAAATGGCGCTCCCCGGACAGGTGGGTGACCAGCATGAGCAAGCCAATGACGCCCACCACCACTGTGAAGTACACCACCAACGAGAGGACTGCGCTCATCCGTGCTCCTCAGGAGAAGCGAATGCCACCTTCGGTGGCGGCGACAAATGCCACCTTCGGTGGCGGCCATGCGGTCTTGGTAGAATCTAATTGCTGGCGGGGTTCGGCGTCAAGGAATCGCGGATGATATCACGTATTCCACGAGATCGCGGAGGGAATCACGGTGGGAGCCCGCGGCAAGTTCGGCGATGCCGTCCCGAGCCTTCTGGGCCCAGGAACGCGTCATTTCGGCAAGGTCGACGTCCCGGTCAAGGCCGTGGTCCTTGTCCACGAGGTCATCCGCCATCTGGAATGCCAGGCCAAAGGCCAACCCGAGGTCTCCCAGGCATTTCTGCTGGTCCCGGGGAGCGCCGCACAGCACCGCCGCGCCGCGGCAGCAGGCCGCGAAGAGCACTGCGGTCTTGTCCGTGGCGATCTCGATGTACTCCGGGACGCCAAGCGGTCGGCCGGAGGCGGCCACCTCCTGCGCAATGATCTCCCCCATGCACATCGCCTTGGTGGTCTCCAGGAAGATGTCCAGCAACGCAAACCGGGTCTCCGGGCCCAGGCGGGTCAGGCCGGTGAGGGAGGAGAAGAAGTTCGTGTACAGGATATCTCCCGCCAGCACGGCCACCCGGTTGCCGAACCTCTTGTTGAGGCTGACCTGGTGGCGCCGGGACTCCGCGTTGTCGATGATGTCGTCATGAACGAGGGACGCCGCGTGCAGGATCTCCACGGCGCCCGCCAGCGTGACCAGGGACTCCTCGTCCGGGATGCGGCCCGCGGCCCCGGTATCCACCGCGTGGGCCGTCAGCAGCACGAGCGCCGGCCGGATCCGCTTGCCGGGCACAGCAAACGGGTGTTGGACGATCCGTTCCAGGATCCCGGCCTTTCCCCGCGCGGCTGCCGTCTGGGCCCCCACCTCCCGCATCAGGGCCTGCAGCCGAACGTCCACGGCCGCCATCTCCCGGGCCACTGGCGAGAAGACTTTACCCAGGTCCATCTACTTCCTCCTGCCCACGTGGAGGTAGGCGGATCCAAAGGTGAGCGGGTGCCAGCTCACCGAGCTCAAGCCGGCCTCCTCCATCATCGCGGCGAACGTCTCGGGCCGGGGAAAATGCCGTATGGAATCGCTCAGGTAGTCGTAGGTGGCGCCGTTTGGCGTGAACAGCCGGGCGAGCCGCGGCAGCACCCGGACCAGGTACAGGTGGTACAGGGGGCGGAACAGCGGCAGGGGGGCAAACGTCATCTCCAGGACCAGGACACGGCCGCCGGCCGCGGTGACGCGCGACATCTCGCGAAGCGCGCGGCGCTTGTCCGGGATGTTGCGCATCCCGAAGGCAATGGCCGTCACGTCGAACGTCCCGTCGTCGAACGGCAGGGACAGCGCGTCCGCCGCGCGAAGCTGCACGCGGTGCTCCAGCCCCGCCCGGCGGACCTTCTGCCGCCCGATGCGCAGCATCGGCTCGGCGAAGTCCACGCCCACCACCGAGACCTGCGGGAAGCGGCGGGCGGCCGCGATGGCAAGGTCCCCGGTGCCGGTGGCCACGTCCAGGAAGCGCCGGGCGCCGGCCACGCGCATGCGCGCCACCGCCGCCCGCCGCCACCCCACGTCCCGCCGGAGGCTCAGCAGGTGGTTGAGGAAGTCATAGCGTGCGTGCACCGTGGTGAAGATGTCCCGGACCACGGCTGTCTGCCCGGCCGCCGTCATCTTCGCCACCGGGGGGTAGTGCTGAACCGACATTTCTGGGGGAATATACCACGGGGACGGCGGGCAGGGAAGAAAGGCCCGGCTCGCTTGACGGGGCGGGGGCCGGCCCGTAGGATTCGTCGAGGTCATCATGCTCCCGTTGCCCGAGTACCCGCCAGGAGATCCCGCCTCGGGAGTTCCCGAGAGGCGCCGTGCCGGCCGCGTCGAGCGCCGGCGCGAGGGCCTGCAGGAGCGCGAGCGGGCGCTTCGCCTGCAGCTCCTTGCCGAGGTGGGGCAGCGCACCACCTCCATCCTGTCCCGCACGGAGCTGATGCGGGCTTCCGCGCGGATCATCCAGGAAACCTTCCACTACTTCATGGTGAACATCTTCCTCGTGGACGGGGACGACCTGGTGCTGCGCGCCTGCACCATGCCGGAGTTCGACGGGCGGATCGGGCGCCTGCGGATGCGCATCGGCCGGGAGGGCATCAACGGGTGGGTAGCCGCCGCCGGAAAGCCGCTGAACGTCCCGGATGTTCGCCGGGACGCGCGCTACCGCTACGAGATGTCGGCGGAGCGGGCGGTCCGTTCCGAGCTTGCCGTGCCCATCATTCTCAAGGGCTCCGTCGTCGGCGTCCTGGACGCTCAGAGCCAGACAGAGGCCGATTTCGGGGAGCTGGACGTGTTCACCCTCCAGACGATAGCCGGCCAGCTTGCCGTCTCCATGGAGAACGCGAGGCTGTACGAGGAGCTGGAGCGGGAGCTCACGGCACGGCGGCGCACGGAGAAGATCCTGCGCTCTCTGCACCTGGCCGGGCTTTCCATGCAGAGGGCCGCCTCTCCGGAAGAGGTGTTCGTGCGGGTGGGGGAGGAGTTGGAGCGCGTCGGGCTGCAGTGCGCAGTGCACCTGTACGCCGGGCCGCCGTCGGCCCCGTCCCTGGCCTACGCCAGCGCCGACATTGGAGGGGACCCCGCGCTCCCCCCGGGGAGGGAGCCGACGGCGGAGAGCCGCGTGCTGAGCGCCATCGAGGCCGGGGCGCGCGCCGTCTGTGAGAAGGGCGGAATCGTGGCCCCGCTCCTGTTCGAGGACCGGTTGCTGGGCTTCCTTACCGTGCTATCCCCGGACGTCGGCATGGACGACATTCCGGCCATCCAGGTGTTTGCCAACGAGATCGCGGCCGCCTGGAGCAAGGCCCGCCTGGTGCGGGAGCTTCGCGGCAGCCTGCAGGAGCTTCAGCGGATGCAGGAGCAGCTCGTGCAGTCCCAGAAGATGGAGGCGGTGGGGCGCCTGGCCGGCGGCGTGGCGCACGACTTCAACAACCAGCTCACCGCGATCATGGGATACGCGGAGGTGATGCGCGCCGGGCTACAGGAGGGAGATCCCCAGCGCCGGGACATCCAGGAGATCCTGCGGGCCGCGGGCCGGGCGGCGGAGCTGACGCGCCAGCTCCTGGCGTTCAGCCGCCGCAGCGTGTTGCGGCCGCGGGTCGTGGACCTGAACGTGCTCGTCGCGGAGATGCGCGGCATGCTGGAGCGGCTGATCGGGGAGAACATCCGGCTGCGCACCGTGCTCGCGGACGGGCACCTGCGCGTGAAGGCCGACCCGGCCCAGCTCGAACAGGTGGTCATGAACCTCGCCGTCAACGCCCGGGACGCCATGCCGGGCGGCGGCACGCTGGAGATCGCCACGGAGATCGATCCCGTCCAGAACGCGCCGGACGGCCCGTCTTACCTGCTGAAGGTGCAGGACACGGGCACCGGCATGAGCCCGGAGGTGGTGACTCGCCTGTTCGAGCCGTTCTTTACCACCAAGGAGCCGGGCCGGGGCAC
Source organism: Spirochaetia bacterium (assembly GCA_035686185.1). Classification (GTDB taxonomy): domain Bacteria; phylum Spirochaetota; class Spirochaetia; order SZUA-6; family Fen-1364; genus Fen-1364. Next base: position 6,581 of record DASRZR010000121.1, read on the forward strand.
CGGGCTGGGGCTTTCCACCGCCTACGGCATCATCAAGCAGTCCGGCGGGACGATCACGTGCCGAAGCAGCCCGGGGCACGGCACCACGTTCCTGATACGCCTCCCCGCCACCGCGGAGGAGCCTCGCGATGACGTCCCCTCCGCCCCGCCCTCCACGGCGCCGGGCACGGAAACGGTGCTCGTCGTGGAGGACGAGGAGCAGGTGCGGGACCTGATCGGCAGGATCCTCACGAGCGCCGGCTACACCGTGGTGGAGACCGCTTCCGGTGACGAGGCACTGAAGATCCTTTCCGCCCGCGCGGACGTGCAGATGGTGGTCACGGACCTCGTGTTGCCCGGCAGCGCCAGCGGGCTGGACGTGGCGCGCCGCGTCATCTCGGATCTCCCCGTCGTGCGGCTCCTGTGCATTTCCGGCTATTCCCCCCACATGCTGCAGGCCGGGCTTTCCACGGTCCCCTTTCTGCAGAAGCCGTTCACCGCCTCCGAGCTGCTCAAGAAGGTGCGAAACGTGATGGACGGCGTCGGCTCCGGCTGAAAAAAAAACGGCCCGACAGTGCCGGGCCGTTTTCTTTTGTCTGCCGTACGTTCAGGCGGCGGCCTTGCCTCCCGCGGCGCGCGCGCGCTCCTCGCGCAGACTCTTCATGGAAGTTCCCCAGGCAACGAGCTGGTCCAGCAGGGTGGCCATGGCCGCCTCGTGGCCGGCGTTCGGCTTGAGCACCGAGTAGTTCTCGAAGTCGGTCATCAGGGAGAACAGGACCTGCTGTCTGACGTCCGTCACCTGGATCTCCCCCATGATGCCGCGCAGGTGCTCCACGGAGCGGGCTCCGCCGGCGCTCCCGAAGCCCACGAAGCCCGCGGCCTTGTTGTTCCACTCGGCGTAGAGGTAGTCGATCGCGTTTTTCAGCGCGGCCGGAACGCTTCGGTTGTATTCCGGGGCCACGAACACAAACGCATCCAGGGACGCGATCTTCTTGGCCCACTTCTGCGTGTGCGGCTTGCTGTACTGGCCCATGGAGGGCGGCATCGGCTCGTCCAGGAGCGGCAGGTCGTAGTCCTTCAGGTCCACGAGCTCAAACTGCGCGTCCTTCCGCTTGGCGGTCTGCTCCATGACCCACTTCGCGACCTTTTCCGCGTTGCGCCCGGGGCGCGTGCTTCCGATAATAACTCCGATCTTCAGCATATCCTTCTCCTTGCTTATGTCTTGAGGCTAACTTATCTTATCTTGCCTCATAGCTAAGGTAGGTAATTAGGTTACTAAAGTCAAGTAGCTTTTTGATAGTTAGCTAATACTTAACGATTGCTTACCTATATCCTATGTGCTATAGTCTATGCATGAGCACACAGATCCAGGTACCGGAGACGCCGGCCCAAAATCCGCAGGGCAAGATATCGGAATACTGTGAGCTCTATGCGCAGCTCATGGATCTCCTGAGCCGCCGCTGGACGGGGCTTATCCTTCGGGTTCTCTTGTCAGGTCCGCACCGGTTCAACCAGATACTCGCCGCTATCCCCGGCCTCTCGGACCCGCTTCTCACGCAAAGGCTCCGGGAGATGGAGGCAAAGGGGATCTTGAGGCGCCACGTTGTGCCGGAATCGCCGGTCCGGGTGGAATACGACCTGACGGAAGCGGGTCACGACCTGGAGCGTGCCGTCAGGGCCCTTTCCGACTGGGCCTCCAGGTGGTGGGCGGACGCCGAGCACGAAAAAGAAGGTCCCGCCTGAGCGGCGAGCTCGTCTACCGGCGAATGCAGGCGCACTAAGTCACCTGTCCTCTGCGCTCCACAACGCTGCGGCGCGGCGGACTGGGGGCCGCAGTCCCTCCATGAGCAGGTCCAGCAGGCGACCGGCAAGGGCTTCACGCTGGGGCCTGGGGGCCACCGTGAAGATGCCGACAAGACTCGCGGCGATGTCTTCGGCGATGAGCTCCGGGCGGAGGTCATCCACCGCGCGTCCTGCTTCGAGGATGGTGGTGATGGCCGCCAGCAGCTCTACTCGCGTCTGGCCGTGGGCGATCTCACCAGTCTCGATCATCGCCAGCAGGGTGTCGAGCATGCCGTTCTTGGTCGCGATCCAGTCCCCGAAAAGGTCCATCCAGCGCCGCATCGCCGCGGCCGGCGGCAGTTGGTCGAGCAGCTCTCGGGCGCCGGTCGTCAGCCGCGCTACCTGGCTCCCGTAGACCGCATCGACCAGCGACTCCTTGGTGGGGAAGTGCCGGTAGAGTGTGGCGATGCCGACCCCGGCCGCGCGGGCGATCGCACGCATCGATGGCTCGGTGCCGGCTGACGCGAACACGCGAGTCGCCGCCTCGAGCAACTGATCGCGGTTTCGGGTTGCGTCCGCCCGTGACGCGCGGTTCTTCTTCTTATCCAAATCGGATCACGCTCCGTTTATGTTGATCATCTGTGTGGATCGTAGTACGTTCACCCATCTAAACGGAGCATAGTCCGTTTCCGTGCGTTCCGCAAGCACTTTGCGAGGGAGGACAAGAGAGCATGCAGAGACTGGGGGATCACTTATCGACGAGCAGGAGCCGGGCGGTCCGGCTTGAATCGTTCGGCGGCCCTGAAGCCTTGTACGTCCTTGAGGTTCCAGCTCCGGACGTCGGACCGGGACAGATCCGAGTTCGGGTCACTGCGGCCGGGCTGAACCCGATGGACTGGTTCATGACCTCCGACGCGGACACGGCAGCCCGATTCGGCCTGAGCCTGCCCTGCGGGTACGGAACCGACTATGCCGGGGTCGTTGACCGTGTGGGTGACGGCGTGACCGCCTTCGCTCCTGGCGACAGAGTGTTCGGCGGCGCCCTCTCCCGCGCGGTCGCCGATCTCGTGGTGGTCAACTCGACGGGAGGCATCGCGGCGAACGAGGCCCATCACACCCCCGACGGCGTCGACGACCGCACCGCCGCCACGCTCGCGATCGCCGGGCGCACCGCATCCGCCGCCCTCGCCGTGGTCAACCTCGGCCCGAACGACACGGTGCTCATTGGCGG
>DASRZR010000122.1:0-7650 GCA_035686185.1 Spirochaetia bacterium
GCTACCTGACGCGGCCGCTGACGAGGGTGGCGGGCACGATGAGGGAGATCATCTCCACCAACGATCTGAGCAAGCGGGTGGTGGTGGAGTACCACGACGAGATCGGGGCGCTTGCCCAGACGTTCAACCTCATGGTGGAGCGGCTGGACCAGGCCTACCGGGAGATCAAGGGGTTCGCCTTCCAGGCCGAGCTGGCACAGCGGCTGGAGAAGCGGACGCAGACGCTGTTCGGCAAGTTCGTCCCTGAGCAGGTCCTGCACGAGTTCTTTGCCAACCCCGAGGAATCGCTCATCGGCGACAACCGCGTGCTGTCCGTGCTGTTCTCCGATATCCGCAGCTTCACGACGATCTCCGAGAGCATGGCGCCGGCCGACCTCGTGTTCTCCCTGAACCGGTACTTCGAGCGGATGGTGGCGGCCATCGTCGAGCAGGAGGGGATCGTCGACAAGTACATCGGGGACGCCATCAAGGCGTTCTTCGGAGCTCACCCCGATGCCGACCACCCGCAGAACTACGCGCTGGCCTCGGTGAAGGCCGGGTTGGAGATGGCGGACCGCCTCGTGGTATTCAACAGGGAGCAGGTCGCCGCCGGAAGACCGGAGTTCCGAAATGGCGTGGGCATCCACTACGGCGTGGTGACCATCGGGAACCTGGGCACGGAGAAAAAGAAAGAGTACACGGTGATCGGAGAATCGGCGGACCTCGCGGAGCACCTGGAAGGGCTCACCAAGGAGTACCACCAGCCGATCCTTATCTCCGAGAGCCTCTACAACAAGATCAAGGACGACCTTCCCTGCCGCATGATGGACTCCATCCCGTGGCGCGGCGGGAGGACGATCAAGGTGTACACGGTCCGGCGGGCGCTCAGCGCCCGGGAGAAAGACGCCTGGGGCACACACAACCTGGGCATGGCGGAATACCACGAGCGCAGCTTCCGAAAGGCAGCCGGCTACTTCCGGGACGTGCTGAAGATGGCCCCGGACGATGTGCCGGCAGCGCTGCTGCTGGACCGCTGCACCCGGTTCCAGGCGGCCCCGCCGCCGTCCGACTGGACCGGCACCGACGTGCGAAGGGCGTCCTGAAGGTGGGCCCCGAGAGATGAGCATACGGTGGAAGATCATCCTGATCGTGGTGCCGCTGATCGTGGCCACGCTGCTGTTGACGGGGGTCAGCTCGTACTTTGCCGCCTCCAACGGGATGACGAAGGTGGCGAAGGACTTTCTGGGGTTCAAGGCGCAGGAGCTTCAGAACCAGGCGGAGAGCCAGTGGCGGCTTCTGGTGGACAACAACCTGTCGGAGAACCCCGAGATGGTCAGCGCGACGAAGGCGGCGGTGGAGGGGTACGCGAGGAGCATCGTGCGAAGCGCCACGGAGCTGATCGTGGCGGTGGGCGAAGACGGTTCGGTACAGATGGGCACCTCGGAGGTGGCCTGGCAGGGAGATGAGCAGGCGGCCATGGCGGGGGTGGCCCGCTCGCGCAGTGCGGACCTGGTGACGGTGAGCATCGGGGGGCGTGCGCGGGTGGGCAAGGGGTTCTGGTTTGAACCGTTCAAGTGGTACCTGCTGGTGACCGAGGAGCGCAGCGCGTTCTACGACCAGGTGAACCAGATTGCGCTTCGCACGGTGATCATCCTGGTGGCGGCTATCGTGGCGGGGGTGGGGCTGGTGCTGGGGTTTGCCAGCTACCTGACGCGGCCGCTGACGAGGGTGGCGGGCACGATGAGGGAGATCATCTCCACCAACGATCTGAGCAAGCGGGTGGTGGTGGAGTACCACGACGAGATCGGGGCGCTTGCCCAGACGTTCAACCTCATGGTGGACGGCCTGGAGAAGGCCTACCGCCAGATCAAGGGGTATGCCCTGAAGGCGGCGGTGGCGCGGACCAAGGAGCGAAAGATCCGGGACGTGTTCCAGCAGTACGTTCCCGCGGATGTGATCGGCCTGGCGCTCAAGGGAGAAGCGAAGCCTAAAGAAGACGACGTGTGCATCATGTTCTCCCACATTTCGGATTTCTCCGCAGTAACAAAGGGTATCCCTCCGGATGAGCTCGTGCAGTCCCTGGAGCCGTACTTCCGCGCCATGGTGGACACGATCCTCGGCCACGACGGCATGGTGGACAAGTACATCACGGACGCCGTCATGGCGTTCTTCGGGGCTCCGGTAAAACGCACGGATGACGCGGTGCGCTCCGTGCGGGCCGGTATCGAGATGACGGAAGCGCTGTGGGCGTTCAACGCCCGTCGCGAGGCGGCCGGCCAGAAGCCCTTCCACGTGAGCGTGGGCATCAACCAGGGCAAAGTGACCGTGGGCACTATCGGCACCGAGGACAAGATGAACTACACCGTCATCGGGGACGCGGTGAACCTGGCCTCCCGGCTCAGCGGCCTCACCCGCGTGTACAAGCAGGATGTCATCTTCTCCGAAAGCCTCTACGAGTCGGTGAAAGGGACGTTTCCCTGCCGGCTCCTGGACTCCGTGGCAGTGAAGGGCCGCAAGGCCGGCGTGAAGATCTTCACCGCCCGAAAGAACCTTTCATCCGCGGAGACGGAGGGATGGGGACTCCACGAGCAGGGCATGGCCCTGTACTACGCGCGCAACTTCATCCGCGCGGCGGCCTGCTTCCGGGATGCCCTGAAGGCGCTTCCGGAAGACCCGGTGGCCGCCATGCTGCTGGAGCGAAGCCGCGCGTACGAACGCACCCCCCCGCCGGAAGGCTGGGACGGCGTGGAGGTCATGACCCACAAGTAGGGGTCGCCCGGCCGTGAAGATTGAAGGTGGCGCTGACGACATTGTGACCAGGAGAATCATGCATGCTCGGGCTCCTTGAGAAGGCGCGGAAGCTCAGAGACAACCTCGGCCTGGGGGGCACCGACGGACGGGAGGAGTTCGCCTTCGATCCCGATTCCGGCATCACCCGGGAAGAGCAGCAGGAGATCCGCCAGGAGATCGAGAAAGCGGCCGGCGCGAGCCGCATGACCGTGACCCCCGAGATGTTCGCCGTGAAGGCGGCCAAGCGCGGGGTGCTGTTCGTGGTCCTGGTGAACGTGGCGGCGGTCATCTGCCTCGCCGCCGGGCTGGGGGTCCTGTATTACCTGTTCCAGCGTGGAGAAACGCAGGCGGCCAGCGGGGAAACCACCACGATCACCGCGGAAGGCAAGCTGCTGGCAGAGGTGAAGAAGGAATCCGAAGCCCGCCTGCAGGAAAAGAACGCTCAGATAAACCAGATCCAGGACCGCCTGGCGCAGATCGACAAGCAGCGTCAGGACCTGCAGTCCAACATGGATGCAAAGGTCCAGGCCCGGGAGGCCGAGCTGAAGGCTGCCATGGCCGCGGAGCTCGATTCGGAAAAGGCGCGCCTGCAGAAGCAGGGCCTCTCCGACCAGGACATCCAGAAGAGGCTGGCCGACCTCGAGGCGCAGAAGAACGCGCAGTACAACGCGCAGCTCGCGGACTACCGGTCCCAGGCGGAGGCTGACCGCAAGAAATCCGCCGCCGCCCTGCAGGACCTGCAGACACAGTACAACGCGGATCTCGCCAAGGCGAACGCCGATCGGGCCCAGGCCCTCTCCGATGCCCGCAAACGGGAGGCGGACCTGCAGACCCAGCTCACCCAGCAGACCCAGGCGCTGCAGGCGGCCAACGCGCAGACACAGCAGCAGCTGGCCGCCCTCACCTCCCAGAAGCAGCAGGAGGACCTGGTCTCGCAGCAGCTCGTGGGGCTGTATTCCGTGGCGCAGGCCGACATGGCGGCCCACAACTACCCGAAGGCGCTCACCAGCCTGCAGGCGATCTCCAGCTACGTGAACTCCGCCGACGTTGCCACGCTCCCCGGCATCGCCAGGAGGCGGCCGGTGGACCTGTTCATCGTTGACTCCCTTACCAGCCTCGTCCAGGGACAGATGCAGCAGGCGCAGACGGACACCGCCTCCCTGGTAGAGACGGCGAACATGATCAAGGACATCCGCTCCGCCGCAGCCGCGGCGGACAGCCAGTTGCAGCAGGGCAACGTCGCCGCGGCGGAAGCCCAGTACACCCAGGCCCTTGCGGTCATCCCGGAGATCCAGAGGAGCTACGCGTACTTCACCCGCAAGGCCCGGGACGCCGAGGCCGCCCGGCAGGATGCGCTCCGAGCCGGGATGGCCCGGGCAGAGGCCGCCTTCGCGGCCGGTCGCTACCCTGAGACGCTCGCCGCCTACCGGGACGCCCTCGCCTACCTGCCGGAGAGCGCCGCGCGGATCGCGACCGCGCTTTCCAACGTCGGGAATGCCAGCAGCGCCCTGGCCTCCCAGCGGACCCGCGACGAGCAGACGCAGGCGGCCGGGCCGGCGCTCGCGCAGGCGGACAGCCTGTTGTCCCGGCACCAGTACACGGACGCCATCACGGGCTACCTCACCGTGCTGCAGACGTATCCCCAGAGCTCCCAGGCCGTCCCCGCGGTGAAGGGAATCAGCGACGGCGTGGCGGGGCTTACCTCGGACGCCTCGGCGAACCTCAAGGGGCAGAACGACCAGGTGAGCGCTCTTCGCGCGCAGCTGGGCGACGTGCAGACGAAGATGAACGCGGGGCTTGCGGAGATCACGGCGTTCAAGAAGGGCACGATGGACCTGCTCGGGCAGGCCGGGGACCCGGCCGCGGCCGACAGCGTTGCCCTCCTGCAGGCGCTGCAGAAGCGCTTCGGTGACCTGCGCTCCGCCACCAGCGCCTCCGGGGATCTGCAGAAGAGCCTGGACGCGGCCACGAAGCGCAGCGCGGACCTTGCGGACCAGGTTTCCCGCCTTACCGCCCAGAACACACGGCTCACCTCGGACCTGAACGCGTCCCGGCAGCAGGTGGAAGCCCTGAAGAACCAGCCGGCAGCCGGCACGCAGACGGCGTCGGCCGGGACGCCTCCGGCCGCGCCCCCCGGCGTCTCCGAGGCGGACGCCCGGGCATTCGCGGAGTTCCAGGGCCTCGTCGGCACCTACCTGGCGTACACGAAGCAGGAAGATGCGAACCTGGCCCAGTACGGGCCCCAGAAGGCGCTCATGCTCTCCATCGGCGCCCGGGACAGCGTGCTCGCTTCCATGAACAGGTTTTTCGACGGCATCCTGGGACGGGTGAAGCGTTACGAGCAGCAGTCCACCGTGGACGGGATCGACACGGGGCGCAAGGCCGCGATGGACGACGTGATCGCCCTCATGACCGGAGTTGCCAACCAGGGCAACGTGGACGCGCAGAAGAGCTTCCTGCAGACGCGTCTGGCCGCGGAGAAGGACCCCCGGATGAAGAGCCTCATCACCGCGCTTTCGCGGTTCGTGACGAACCGCTAGCGACGGTCAGCTTCCCAGTGACGAGAGGCGGCTCGTCGCGATCCAGTACACGTTGAAGTGCTGCGTGCCGTTGTACGGGAGCGCCTGCGAGAAGTAGCAGCGCGCCTCTCCGTTGACGTACTCCTCCGCGATGAACGCGAGGTTTCCCACGTCGAACGTGGCACGCAGCGCGCCGTCGCGATCGTACACTCGCGCCGTGCCATCCTCCATGGAAAGAAGCTGGCCGTTGGAGAGAAGGGCGGCGACGGGGTGCGTGACAGGGATCTGCAGGTAGGAGCCGACGGCGTCCCACGCGTAGCACGTCCACCGGCCCTGGCTCGCGTCGGAGAAGGACGCGTAGCTGCGGCCCATTGTCTCGTCATAGAAGTAGAGGACCCGGTTGGTTCCCACCGGGATGAAGGGCAGCTGGTAGGAGACGGTACCGCGCAAAGCGACGAAGGAGGAGACGAGGGGTCCCGTCGAATCGAGCGGGAAGGAGCCTTCCGCGTAGTACTGGCTCTGCGACGTGTCCTGGACCAGCACGTGCAGCCGGTCAGCGGTCAGGCTGGGGTCCGCCTCGACGGACACGCCCACAACCTGCAGCGATGTGAAGGACAGGAGCGGCGTCGGGGAGGTCAACAGGCTGTAGTACCCGTTTCCGCTGGACGTGAGGCTTCCCGGCGGAGTCCCCTGGAAAATCCCGTAGCCGTTTGAAAGGGGATTCTGGTCGTCGAGGGAAGTAGCGAAGAGGTACGACACGCCGGACTTCAGCGGCCACAGTTGAGGATTCGCTGCCGAACCGCCCTGGCTGCTGTACTGCGAGCCGCCCGCGATCCCCCTGATCTGCACCGAGGTGCCATCCGAGGAAGTGGCGAAGCCCGCGCTGTAGTCAAAACCGCCGGCCGGGCTCACGGAGGGGTAGAACGCCTGGTCGGTCGGCGAGTTGTTGTCGCTCCCGCCGGCGCTGATGAGATCCGGGTTGTCCTGCGTCATGCGGCTCGTGATCATCGCCGCCTTGCTGAAGGAAAGGTCGAACGGGACCGGCAGGCAGGAGACGCATATCACTCCGCCCAGCGCGGCGATCACCACGCGGCGGATCACAGCTCCCACCTCCACCCGAGGCGGAACGAAAGGAGCTCCACGGCCTGCTGCTTGAGGAACAGCCAGCCCGGAGCGTCGTTTCCCAGCGAGGCGCGGAAGGCGGCGGGCAACGGCGTCCCGAACACGGTCGGCGTGTATTCCGCGAAGAATCGGGACTCCTCCGACAGCCGCACCTCCGTCCCCGCCACCACGAATGCCGCGGTCGGCGCCACCTGGTCCAGCAACGGGACCTCGCCGGCCTCATGCACCACGCGCGCGAATCCGCCCAGTGCCGCATACCAACGGAAGAGCCGGTCCTCCGGGACCAGGTACAGTCCGCCCTGCATGACGACGTTCGTGAGGGGATCGTTCAGGAACACGTGACTGCCGTCCAGCCCCAGGCCGAACGCATACGTGGTGAAGCCGAAGCGGAAGAAGGCAGCAGACGCGGGGACGGCGAGCGTGACGTACGCGCCCGGGGCCCGGCCGTCCGCAACGGAAAGCTCGACCTGCCATCTCGACAACGGCTTCTGCGTGAAGCTGATCTGGCGGTCCCCCGACAGGAACAGCCGCTGCGACGCCGCCTGGTATCCGGACAGTCCCGCTCTTACAACGTACTCGTGCCAGGGCGGCAGCCGGACGGAAACCGTTCCGTCGGGCCCCACCGACACGGGCCGTTTCCCGACCCCGGTGAGCGTGCTGCCCGGCAGCGCGGAAACCGTCAGCGCGACCAGGTTCTCGCCGGCCGCCTCGGCCCCGGTGTTCTCCACCATCGGGAACTTGCCGTCCACCGCACGCGCGACGTCTGCCCAGGTCTCCCCGGACAGCCCGCCGACAGTGCCCCAGGTTCGAGTCAGGCGCAGATCCGCCACCGGGGCGCCGGCCAGGAGATCGAAGGCCCTGACCTGCAGCTGGGCGGAGCCCCAGTCTCCCCCTGCCGTCACCGTCATCCACGCGTCCGCCTCCGCCTTGCCCGCGAGAGCTTCCAGATCCGCAGGGGAGGCCCCGGGATCCACCGGGGGAGAATCGATGATCACGAGGTCCGGCTGGGCCTCCTGGAGGCGCTGGTGAAGCGACCTCTGCAGGAGCAAAGCGTCGTTGGCGCCGAAACCGGAATCCTTCTGCGGCATCATGGCCAGCAGCAGGTGCCGCGGAACGAGCGTGCCTGCCTCCTGGCAGAACACGCCGGCGGAGCACATCGCGAGCAGCGCACCCGCCATCACGGCCCCTCGAACGCGACGCGCTACCATCGGAACAGCACCCCGACGGTCGTGGGCGGGAA
>DASRZR010000123.1:0-5670 GCA_035686185.1 Spirochaetia bacterium
TACACGGTGGGCCCCACGCGGCATTACCGCGGCAAGGTGATCTTTGCCGAAGTGGACGTGGCGTTCCGTCACCCCTACTTCCGGATCGAGGAAGCCATCGCGGAGCTGAAGCCCCACGAGGACGGCCGCCCCAAGGCCACGAAGTTCATCTCCTGCTACCGGGTGCTGGAACACATCGAACTCTCCGCACTGAAGAGCCTCTACCTCACCTCGGAGGAAGGACACTGCCTGGAGCTGGAGCCCCGGCCGTGGACGGGACGGGAGGAAGCCGCGGAGAACATCTACGCGGAAATCTCCCCGCTGCGGATGCTCGTGCTGTCCAAGCTGGACTTCCAGCAGTTCGGCCGGTTCATCACGGACCCCGGGACTCCCATCGGCGCGCCGCGGTTCTTCTACACGCAGATCGACCTGAACGTGTCCGAGTTCACGACGGAGTACGAGCAGAACCCGTTCATGCAGCCGCCCATTGCCGGTCTTCACCCGTCCATCCTGAGGGACGCGGTGAACGAGCTGCGCACGGTGGGGTACAAGAGCAACAAGGGGCTGTCCCTGCGCAGCAACATGGACAACTTCTCCTGGAAGCAGATCAGGAGCGGGTTCATGTTCGCGGCCCCGGAGGGACAGAAGTTCTACCCCATGCCGTCCCTGGCGGAGATCGAGGCGAAGAACCTGCGGTTCTGGAAGAGCCTGTAGGAGCCCGCGCGGGGCCGAGCGCACCGGTCGCGGGGTGACGCCGGAGGGGTGCCGCGCCGGCGGCCCGCGCGCCCTACTTCGCGCCGTCGAACAGCGCGAGCATGTTCTCCGTGGGCACCGTGGCCTGGATGTTGTGCACGTTGGTGTAGACGAACCCGCCGCCGGTGCCGAACGTGCGCCGGTTTCGGACAGCCTCTGCCCGCACCTGGTCCGGCGTGCCGAACGCCAGCGTGTGCTGCGCGTCAACGGCGCCGCCCCAGAACACGAACCGGTCCCCGTAGCGCTGCTTCAGGCCCTCCGGGGCCATGCCGGCCGCGGATACCTGCACGGGATTCAGGATGTCGATCCCCGCCTCCGCGAAGTCGTCCAGGAACGCCACGACGGACCCGCACGTGTGGTAGAACGTCTTCCACTCCGTGTGCTCGTGGACCCACGCGTTCATCTCCGCGTGCAGCGGCTTGAACAGGTCCCGGTAGGCGTCCGGTGAGATGAACGGCCCGTTCTGCGAGCCGAAGTCGGTACCGCTCATGACCACCACGTCGATGCGGTCTCCCGCCGCCTCGCGGTACAGCTTCAGGTTCTTCATCTGCAGCTCGAGCTGGAGGTGGAAGATCTCCCTCACGTACTCGCGCCGCGTGAGCGTGGACACGTACCACTCCTCGGGATCACGGATGCCCCGGGGATGCGGGATGCCCGGGCCCGGCACCGTGGCGATGTCACCAAAGCCGGCACCCCAGAAGTTGCCTACCAGGCCGTAGTCTGAGCCCTCGTACCACCGCCGGGAGGTTTCCTCGATGAACCGCAGCTCCTCGTCCGTGTACAGGGCATAGGTCTGCTCCACCCATTCCTTCGGGTCGAGCGATTCCTCGACGATGGGCTCCTGCCGCACGATGGCATCGAAGTAGTAGCCGCCGCGCGGCATGCGGCCCGACGGCGGGGCCGTGCGATCCCCCCGGGGGTACTGCACGATGCTGCCGTCGGGCTGCTCGTCGAACTGGAAATGCGCGGACATTTCCACCACGGTGCCGTCGAACATCGTGAATGGCTTCCATCCCTCGTTTCGGTACCCGAACATCGTGGTGGGGAGCTGGATGCCCACGGTGTCGATGCCCAGGAGGCGTTTCACGGGCTCCTCAACCTCCGCGAGCATCTGGAAGGGATCGTAGACCCGCACCGGGCCGGTGTGGATGCCCAGCGCCTGCTTCAGCCGGGCATACGCGCCGGCCTGGATGCCGGTGACCAGGGTGCTGCCAAGATCCAGCGGCGGCCGGTCAGTCGGCTGGTGACGGATGGCTTTTCTCAGGCGCTCGCGCGATGTCACGGGGCCCTCCCGGCGGCATCATAGAATGGCCGGCCCGCGGCAGCAAGCTTCGGCCCTCCCGCGGGGCGGATCCCCATCCCGGCGCGGGCCTCCGTGGGCGGCGCAGGGGTGCCACTGTCCAGCACGTCACGGACGCGGGACCCCAGCTCCCAGACGGAGAACGGCTTGGCCATGAAACCCATTGCCGGGTCCATTCTTCCCTGCCGGTCCAGAACGTTGGCCGTGTACCCGGACATCAGCAGGGCGCGGAGGCCGGGGTACCGGGAGCACAGCGCGCGCGCCAGGTCCAGCCCGTTCATCTCGGGCATCACCACGTCCGAGATCAGGAGCTGGAAGGCGCCGTTGTTCCGCTCGGCGAGGCGCATGGCCTCGGCGGGGCTGCCGGCCGCCATGACCGCGTAGCCCAGGCTCTCCAGCATGCCGACGGTCATCTTCAGGATGGAAGGCTCGTCCTCCACCAGCAGGAGCGTCTCCCGCCCCCCCTTCACGGGCGGCCGCGACGGCGGGACGCGTCGGGATGGTTCGCCCGGACCGGCGTGGCGGGGGAGGTAGATGCGGAAGGTCGTCCCTCCGCGTTCTTCGCCGTCGGCCCGGATGAAACCGCCGTTCTGCTTCACGACGCCGTACACGGTGGCGAGGCCCATGCCGGTGCCCTTGCCCACGGCCTTGGTGGTGAAGAACGGCTCGAAGAGGTGCGCCCGAACATCCGGGCTCAGTCCGGGGCCCGTGTCGCTCACGGAGAGGCAGACGTAGTCTCCCGGCGCCCCCCCGGGGAACCGTTCGCAGGCAGCGGCGTCCATGGCGACGTTCCGCGCGGAGATCGTGACCTTCCCGATGCCCCCGATGGCGTCACGGGAGTTCGCGCAGAGATTGGCGAGCACCTGGTCGATCTGAACGGGATCGATGCGCACGGGCCACAGTCCCGGCGTCGGTCTCCACTCCAGGTCGATGTTCTCCCCGATGAGCCGCTGCAGCAGCTCGAGTCCGCCCTCCATGCTGGCGTTCAGATCCAGCACCCGGGGTGACGTGGCCTGCTTGCGCGCAAAGGCCAGAAGCTGCCGTGTCAGCGCCGCGGACCGCTGGGCAGCCTTGTGGATCTCCGTGAGGGTGGCGTAAAGGGGGTTGGCGCGGTCCACGGACTCCAGGCCCATGGTGGCGTGCCCGATGATGACGCCGAGCATGTTGTTGAAGTCGTGCGCGACTCCGCCGGCGAGCTGGCCGATGGACTCGATCTTCTGCGCCTGGGCAAGCTGTTCCTGCAGCCGGGCCCGGTCTTCCTCTGCCTTCTTGCGGTCGGTGATGTCGAGGTGTGTCCCGCAGATCCGCTGGGGTTTCCCCTCCCGGTCCCGCCGCAGGACCCGGCCCCGGGCAAGGACCCACACCCACCCTCCGGACTTGCTCTGAAGACGGAACTCCGCCTGGTAGCTTTCCGTCTTTCCCTCCAGGTGATCGTGGAGCGCCTGCTGGGTCCGGGCAGAGTCGTCCGGATGCAGGTGCTGCTCCCAGAACTCCGTGCGGGGCTGGATTTCGGCCAGCGTGAAGCCGAGCATGGACGCCCAGCGCTCGTTGAAGACGGCGGTATCAGCAGGGATGTCCCAGTCCCACATCCCGAGATCCGCGCCGGCCAGCGCCATGCGCAGACGGTCCTCGTCCTGGCCCAGGCCGGCCTCCCCTCCCTCGGGCTGCTCACTCACATCGTACAGAGTACAAGATCAGTGCCAATCCACGGAAAGCCGGAGCGCCAGACTCGCAACGACACCCCAGGCACCAACTCTCAAGAGAGAAAGCAGTTAGGCGATGAGCCGGGCCGTCCGTCGCGATAGTGCGCGCCGCGAACCGGAGGACCGGACGTCGGCCCTGTTCCAGAAACGACCTCCGCAGGAACAAACGCGGAACGGCCGCTCAGCCCCGCGGCGCCGCTGCCCCGTCCGGGAACCGGGGGACGTAGGTGTAGCCGGGGGTCTTCTGCTGGTCCCGCTTGATGGAGAGCACGAGGCGAAGCCCTGCTGAAAAAGAGGCGGGTGCCAGTGGCAGGTCCTTCTTCAGTACTTCGTGGAACTTCGGAAGCTGGTAGAACGGCACCGCGGCGTACATGTGGTGGTCGATGTGGTAGTTCATGTTCCAGTACAGGTAGCGGAGGACCGGCCCGACCTCCACCGTGTGCGCCACCAGGCGCCAGTCCGGGGTGTTCTCCGCCAGCCCCTGGTGCTGGATCGCGCCGGTGAGCCGCCCCAGGATCGTCACGAAGAATCCGCCAAGGGTGACCAGGAAGATCAGGACCCACAGGTGCAGCAGGCTGAATGCCGTCACGAGGATCACGGACCCGAACAGCATGATCCGCGCCCACCGGCACATGGCGGCCCTCCTCGGGTCTCCCGGCGGGAACAGCGGGTCCCACGCAAAGAAGTCCGCCTCTTCGTTCCCGAAGGCATGCAGGACCGTGGTCTTCACGAGCGTCCAGAACCACTCGTAGTCGAACGTGAGCCAGGACAGATAGTGCCGCCAGTTCATCAGGGACCGGACCGGCTCCTTGACCACCTCCTTGTCCCGGCCCCGGTACACGGTGAACTGGTGGTGGTACACGTGGCTGGCCCGGAAGTGCACCGGGTTGTTCCAGGTGAGGAAGCAGAACAAGTGGTAGAATATCTCGTTGAGCGCGCGCGTCTTGAACGGCGTGCCGTGGGAGAGCTCGTGGACGGCGGCGGACATCCCGATCATCTGCTGGAACATCGCGTGCACGTAGCAGGCCGCGATCATCGCCCCCCACCACTTCTGCAGGAAGAAGAACAGCGCCAGCCCGCCGGTGCAAAGGTAGATGAGCAGGAAGCTCCCGGCCTGCAGCCAGCCCCGTGCATCGCTTTTTCTCGTGAACCGCTTGAGTGTCTCCCGGTCGACGGGGACCCGGTACCAGTCGATGGGTGCTTCTGCCATGCGCCGCGCCTTTCCTCGGTTTCGATGGGATGGTAGAGTGTGGAGCAGTCGGATTGCGCTGTCAAGAAAAGGTCAACGTTCCAGCTCGCCACGGAACACTGTTCCAGATTGAAACCAGTGGCGGCGGGCTGACGGCGTCCCGGCGGGTGCAAACCCGCGAAACGCGCCTGTCCTTCAACTGGCATGAGTCTTGCAAGCAATGTGCCGGTTTGGCTATACAGAGCAACTACTGTCGAACTTATCCGGAGGAAACAATCTCGTGAAGAACCTGAAGCTCATCGTGCGCCTGCTGGGGGGGTTCATTGTCGTCGCCCTCATCGTGCTCGTCGTGGCCGGGGTCGGCCTGGTGGAAAACCGGCAGCTCACCCGGGAGACACGGGAGATCGCACGCGTCCACATGCCCGGCGCCGTCGCCCTGATCACCATCAAGGAAGCCATGACCGCCGTGGAAGATGGGGAGAACATGCTCCTGGTCAAGGGAGCCACCGACGAAATCCGCAAGGACGCTTACGACACCTTTGATGAGGCAAAGAAGCGGATGGACGATGCCATCAAGCTCTACAGCTCCTTCCCCCTGGAAGGCGACGAGCCGGGGACCTGGAAGGACTTCCAGGCCGCGCTGGCCACCTGGTGGGCGGACCACGAGGAGGTGGTGCGGCTTTCGAAGGCCTACGAGGCGGATCCCACGGAGGAGGCATTCCAGGCGCTGTTCACCCAGGCCAAGG